>NZ_JBFBIR010000020.1:0-140418 GCF_040685715.1 Kitasatospora sp. NPDC088264 | reverse complement strand
CAGGTCCCCGCGCAGGCCGCCGGTGTCGGGCGGCGGGCCGGCCGGGGGCAGGCAGGCGCGCAGCGCGTCCTTGACCAGTTCCTCCTTGGAGGGCCCGGACCTCGCGCCCCCGGACCCCGCTCAGCCGGACGGGGCGGGGGCGGTGCCGGTCAGCAGGGCCTCGCGGACGAGTTGGACGGGGTGCCAGGCGTGGCGCTCCGTCCCGTGGAAGATCTGCTGGCGGCAGGACGCGCCGGTGGCGACGATCACGGTGTCCTCGGGTTCGGCGTTGACGGCGGGGAAGAGCCGGTCGTTCCCCACCGTCATGGACACCTCGTAGTGCTCGCTCTCGAAACCGAAGGAGCCCGCCATCCCGCAGCAGCCGGCGTCCAGTTCGACCACCTCGACGCCGGGGATCCGGTTCAGCAGGGCGATGGTGGCGGCCGTACCGACCTCGGCCTTCTGGTGGCAGTGGCCGTGGTAGAGCAGTCGGCGACCGGCCGGCCAGGCCTCGGGGCTCAGGCGGAGGCGTCCGGCGTCGATCGCCTCGGTGAGCAGTTCCTCCACCTGCCGGACCCGGCCCGCGAGATCCTTGACCACCGGGTCGTCCGGGTGCAGGGCCAGGTGCTCGTCCCGCAGCGTCATCAGGCAGGACGGCTCGCAGCCGGTGACCGGTGAGTCCGGGGCCGCCGTCGCGGCGATGGCCCGGGCGAAGTCGGCCGACTGCCGCTTGGCGTCGTCCAGCAGTCCCTTGGACAGGCTCGCGCGACCGCAGCAGCCCTGCGCCGCCAGCCGGACCCGCCAGCCGGCCAGTTCCAGCAGTTCGACGGCGGCGCGGCCGATGGCCGGCTCGGTGAAGGTGGTGAAGGAGTCGGCCAGGAAGGTCACCTCACCGAGGGGGGCCGACGGGGCCGCGCCCTCGTGCTGCCGGAACCACCGCAGCAGGTTGTCCCGCGCGAAGGCCGGCAGCGGCCTGGCAGCGGTGATCCCCAACCTCCGTTCCAGCAGTCGGCGGACGAGCCGGCTGCGCCCCGGGAGGTTGGAGAGCGGCGCGGTGGCCGAGCCGAGCCGGTTGAGCAGGCGGATGGCGCCGAACACCCGGGATCTGAGCGGCACCCCGTGCAGGTCGTGGTGGTGGGAGAGGGTTTCGGCCTTGAGCGTGGCCATGTCGACGCCGAGCGGGCACTCGCTCTTGCACGCCTTGCACATCAGGCAGAGGTCGAGGATCCCGTGCAGGCGCTCGTCTCCCAGCGCCTGCCGGGGGTCCGGCTCGGAGAGCGCCTTCACCAGGGCGTTGGCGCGGCCGCGGGTGGAGTGCTCCTCCTCCCGGGTGGCCATGTAGGAGGGGCACATCGTGCCGGTGGCGCTCTTGCGGCACAGCCCGATGTTCATGCACCGGTCGGCCGCCCCGCGCATGCCGCCGAGGACCTCGAAGGCGAGCCGGGTGCGCAGTTCGGGCGCGGGCGGCAGGGCCCGGTCCCGCAGGTGGTCCGTCATCGCGGGGGCGTCGACGATCTTGCCGGGATTGAAGAGGTTCCGGGGGTCGAAGAGCCGCTTCGTACCGCGCATCGCCTCGTAGAGGTCCCGCCCGAAGAGCAGCGGATTGAACTCGCTGCGGGCCAGGCCGTCGCCGTGCTCGCTGGAGTTGACACCGCCGTACTCGGTGACCAGGTCCCGGATCTCCTCCGCGACCGCCCGCATGGTCGTCACCTGGGCGGGGTCGGTCAGGTCCACGAAGGGGCGGATGTGCAGGCAGCCGACCGAGCAGTGCCCGTAGAAGCCGGCCGACAGGCCGTGCCGGTCCAGCACCTCCTGGAAGCGGCGGGTGTAGTCGACGAGGTGGACCGGGTCGACGGCGGTGTCCTCGACGAAGGCGAGCGGACGGCGGGTGCCCTCGCCGGCGGCCATCAGCAGGCCCAGGCCGGCCGAGCGGACCTTGAGCAGGGCCTCCTGCTGCTTCGCGGTCACCGCGTGCAGGGTGTGGTAGCCGTGGCCGTGCCGGGCCCACCGGGCGGTGAGCCGCTGGAGCCGGCCGCGCAGTTCGCCCTCGTCGTCCCCGCTGAAGCTGACGAACAGCAGCGCCCCGGGATCGCCGGCCAGGATGCCGCCGAGCGGGGCGTACTCGATCTTCCGCCGGGAGAGTTCGAGGATCGTCCGGTCCATCAGCTCCACCGCGGCGGGTTCGCAGGCGAGGGCGTCCGCGGTCGCGTCGACGGCCCCGGCGACGGAGGTGAAGTGGCCGACGGCGATGACCGTGTGCGCGGGCCTGGGCACCAGGTCGACCAGGGCCCTGGTGGCGATGACGAGGGTGCCCTCCGAGCCGACGACGAACTTCGCGAGGTCGAAGGGGGCGTCCTCCGCGCCCTCGGCGCCCTCGGCGCCCTCGCGGACGAGCCGTTCCAGGCGGTACCCGCCGGAGCGGCGCCAGAACTCCGGTGTTCCCTCGGCGATGGCCCGGGCGTTGGCCCGGACGATCCGCGGGAGTTCGCGGTAGACGGCACCTTCGAGGGTCGGCAGGGCGGCCCGCCGGCGGTGCTCCGCCGCGTCGACCGGGGCGAGGTGGGCCCGACTGGCGTCGGAGAGCACGACGTCGAGCTCCCGGACGTGGTCGATGGTCATCCCGTGGCGCAGCGACCCGCTGCCGCCCGAGTTGTTGCCGATCATGCCACCGATGGTGGCCCGGTTGGCGGTGGAGGTGTCGGGGCCGAACACCAGGCCCGACGGCGCCGCCGCGCGGTTCAGTTGGGCCTGGACGACGCCGGGTTCCACCAGGGCGGTACGGGCCTCGGGGTCCAGTTCCACGATGCGGTTCAGATGGCGGGACAGGTCCAGGACCAGCCCGGGCCCCACGGTCTGCCCCGCCAGGCTGGTGCCCGCGCCGCGCGGCACCAGCGGTACGCCGTGTTCGGCCGCCGCGGCGACCGCGGCCTGGACGTCGTCGGCGTGCCGGGGCAGGACCACGCCGACCGGGGTGATCGCGTACATGCTCGCGTCCCGGGAGTACAGGTGCCGGGTGTAGTCGTCGAAGCGGACCTCGCCGTCGAGGTCGCGGCGGAGCCGGTGCTCCAGCGCGCGGGTGTCGCCGTGGCGGGTGCCGCTCTCGGGTCGGGCGGCGCGCTCGGGGCCGCGGCCGGCCGTCGAGGCGTCGGAACTGCTCGCTGTCATGTCCGGTTGACTCCTGTGTCTGGGGGTGCCGGGGCGTTCACGGGCGACGGAGCACGTCGAGCGCCGCACCGAGGCCGGCCGGGTCGATCGGCACCCCGGCGAGTTCCAGGCCCAGCTGCACCCCGGCGAGGGTGCCGATGAGGGTCAGGTCGTTGAGGTGGCCGAGGTGGCCGATCCGGAAGACCCAGCCGGCGAGCCTGCCCAGACCGGCGCCGAGCGACATGTCGAAGCGCTCCAGGACGAGTTCGCGGAACCGGTCGGCGTCGTGGCCCTCCGGCAGCAGGACCGCGGTGAGCGAGCCGGAGTACTCGCGTTCGTCCGCGCACAGGACCTCCAGGCCCCAGCCGTGGACGGCGGCCCGGGTGGCGGCGGCGTGCCGGGCGTGCCGGGCGTGGACGTTGTCGTGGCCCTCGGCGTCGAGGATCCGCAGGGCCTCGTCCAGGCCGTAGAGCAGGTTGATGGCGGGGGTGTAGGGGAAGGCACCGTTCCGGTTCGCCTCGATGACCGGCGCCCAGCTCCAGAACGACTTGGGCAGCCCGGCGGTGCGCGAAGCGACCAGCGCCTTGCGGCTGACCGCGTTGAACCCCAGCCCGGGCGGCAGCATCAGGCCCTTCTGCGAGCCGGACACCGTGACGTCGACGCCCCACTCGTCGTGGCGGTAGTCGAGGCAGCCGAGCGAGGACACCGCGTCGACCAGCAGCAGCGCCGGGTGGCCCGCCTCGTCCAGGGCCCGGCGCAGTTCCGCGATCCGGCTGGTCACGCCGGTGGAGGTCTCGTTGTGGACGACGCACACCGCCTTGATCGTCCGGTCGGCGTCCTCGGCGAGTCGCTGCGCGAGCACCTCGGGATCGGCACCGTGGCGCCAGTCCCCGGGGACCAGATCCACCTGGAGGCCGAGGTCCTGGGCCATCTCCCGCCAGAGCGCGGCGAACTGTCCGGTCTCGAAGCAGAGCACCCGGTCGCCGGGGCTGAGGGTGTTGACCAGGGCGGCCTCCCAGGCGCCGGTCCCCGAGGCGGGGTAGATCACGACCGGGCCCGAGGTGCCGAACACCGGCCCGATCGACTTGAGCAGACGCAGCGTCAGTGCCGCGAACTCGGGCCCCCGGTGGTCGGTCGTGGGCGCCGCGATCGCCCGCAGCACGGGGTCGGGGACGTTGGTGGGGCCCGGGATCTGGAGGAAGTGGCGGCCGGTACGGAAGGACATACGCGTCGAACCCCCTTAAGGGTTGTGCCGTCTGACGGCACGTCGTATCGTGGAGCGGCATAGTGGAGCGTAGGCGCCACCTTCGAAGGGGGTCAAGGATGCAGAACGTGCTCAACGCGCTGCGGGTACTGGAGGAGGTCGCCGCGCGCCAGCCGATCGGCGTCGCGGAGCTGGCGCGGGCCATGGACCTACCGAAGAGCTCCGTGCAGCGGGCGCTGCTCACCCTGCACACGGCGGGGTGGCTGCGCCAGGCCGGCGGGGCACCCACGCGGTGGCTGGTGACCGCCAAGGCGCTGCAGGTCGGCCGGCAGGCCACCGGTGAACTGGGCCTGCGCGACGCCGCCGTGCCGGTGATGGAGGAACTGCGCCGGCAGACCGGCGAAACGGTCCACCTGGCCGTGCCGGAGGGCGGCCGGGTGATCCTGGTGGAGCGGCTGGAGACCAGCCAGCCGGTGCGGATCGTCCTTCCGCTCGGGCAGGACCTGCCCGCCCACGCCTCCGCCAACGGCAAGGCGGTGCTCGCCGCGAGCCCCGCCGAGGCGCTGGAGAGCTATCTCGCCGAGGGGCTGGCCCGGTACACCGACACGACGATCGTCGAACCACGGCGGCTGCTGGACGAGTTGGCGGAGGTCCGGCGCCGGGGCTACGCGACCAACAGCGGCGAGTGGCGCTCCGACGTCTCAGCGGTCGCCGCGGCGGTCATCGGGGGCCTCGGGCTGCCGGTAGCGAGCATCAGCGTCAACGTCCCCGCCAGCCGGGCCACCGACGAGTCGCGGGCGGAGCACGGAGCCCTGGTCAACGCGGCGGCGAAGCGGCTCGGCGTCGTGCTCGGAGCGCGCGGGTGACGGCGAACTCGGCCTCCCCGAAGCTTTTCTGACGATGCGTCAGGATCGGCACTCCCGATCCGGAGCCCGCACCCCGCCCCCTTGACGGCGGTATCGGCGCATCCCATGCTTGGCGCCTGATGGAACTCGGGTTCCATGATGCGAAAATGTGCGTGCGCCGATCGTCCGTACCCGGGTGGATCGAGCGTTCTCGCCGTCGCGGTCATCGCCGACTGGAGAAAGCGAGACCCACCCGTGTATCGCCAAGTCCCAGACCCGCTCGGACACCCCGCTCTCGCCGCCCTGCTCGCGGCGACCCCCCTCCTCGTCCTCCTGGTCCTGCTCGGCCTGGTGCGACTGAAGTCGCACTGGGCCGCCCTCGCCGGGCTCGCCACCGCCTTCCTGATCGCCACCGCCGGCTACGGCATGCCGCTCGGCCAGGCCGCCGACGGCGCACTGGAGGGAGCCGCCTTCGGACTGTTCCCGATCGTGTGGATCATCCTCGGCGCGGTGTGGATCAACCGCCTCCAACGCGCCTCCGGACACTTCGACGTCATCGGAAGGACCTTCTCGTCCCTCTCCGGCGACATCCGGATCCAGGCCGTGCTGATCGCCTTCTGCTTCGGGGCGATGATCGAGTCCCTCTCGGGATTCGGCACCCCCATCGCGGTCACCTCGCTCATCCTGCTCGGCCTGGGACTGGACCCCCTGAAGGCCGCCGCCGTCGCGGCCTTCGCCAACACGGCGCCGGCGGCCTTCGGTTCGGTGGGAAACCCGATCCAGACCCTGGCCAAGGTCACCTCCCTCCCCGGGGCCGACCTCGGCGCCATGGTCGGCCGCCAGTCCGCCGTCATCGCGGCCCTGGTGCCGTTCGTCCTGCTGCTCCTCCTCGACGGACGCCGGGGGCTCCGGGAGGTGTGGCCGGTGGCCCTGGCCGCCGGAACCGGCTTCGCCGTCGGCCAGTTCCTCTGCTCGAACTACCTCACCTACCAACTCACCGACCTGGTGGCCTCGCTCACCTCGCTCGCCTCGGTCATCGTGCTGCTCAGGATCCGGGCCCGACGGCACGGCCCCGCCGCCGAAACGGGGCCCCGCGTGGAGCGCGCCCCCCGCCGGGACACCCTGCTGGCCTTCCTCCCGTACGCGATCATCACCGCGCTGTTCGCCCTGGTGTCCTACGGCGGGCCCGTCGCCGGCTTCGTGAAGGACCAGGACGTCGCCTTCCCCTGGCCCGGCCTCCACGTGACCAGTCCGAGCGGCCGACCCGTGGCGGTCACCATCTTCGACTTCGGCTGGCTCGGCGCGGCCGGGACCCTGCTCCTCGCCACCGGCGTCCTGACCGCGCTCATCCTGCGGGTGCCGGTACGGCGGGCACTGCGCTGTTACCTGGACGCGCTGCACCAGATCCGCTGGGCGGCCCTGACCATCGCCTGCGTCCTCGCCCTCTCCTACCTGATGAACCTCTCCGGGATGGCCGTCTCCATCGGCACCTGGCTGGCGGGCCTCGGCGGTGCCTTCGCCCTGTTCTCCGGCTTCACCGGCTGGTTCGGCGTGGCCCTCACCGGATCCGACACCTCCTCCAACGCGCTCTTCGGTGCGATGCAGGTCTCCGCCGCCCAGCACATCGGACTGTCCCCCCTCCTGGCCGCCGCGACCACCAGCACCGGCGGCGTCCAGGGCAAGGCCGTCGCGATGCAGAACCTGGTCATCGCCGCCAGCGCGGTCGGGACGTACGGGCGGGAGGGGGAGGTCCTCCGCAAGATCATCGGCTGGAGCCTGGCCGTCCTGGCCGTCCTCTGCCTCCTCGCCTGGCTCCAGTCCACCCCGGTCCTCGGCTGGATGGTGCCGTGAACGAGTCGCCGCCGCGCCGACCGGGCCGGTCGGCGCGGTGGCCCGGCTCGGCGGATCGGCCCAGGCCAGGGGTCAGCCCAGGCCAGGGGTCAGCCCAGCCAGGGGTCAGCCCAGGCGGCGGATCGGCTCGCCGGCCAGGTAGGCCGCGATGTCCTCGACCGCCTCGCCGTAGTAGCGGCGGTAGTTGTCGCGCGACACGTACCCCAGGTGCGGGGTGGCCAGCAGCCGGGGCGCGGTGCGCAGCGGGTGCTCGGCGGGCAGCGGCTCGACGTCGAAGACGTCCACGGCGGCGCCCGCGATCCGGCCCCCGGTGAGCGCGGCCAGCAGCGCGTCCTGGTCGACGATCGCCGCCCGGGAGGTGTTCACCAGGTACGCCTCGGGCTTCATCAGCGCGAGTTCGGCCTCGCCGAGCAGCCCCCGGGTGCGCTCGCCCAGGGCGAGGTGGATCGAGACGAAGTCGGCGCCGCTCAACAGCTCCTCCTTGCCGGCGGCCCGGCGCACGCCGACCTCGGCGGCCCGCTCGTCCGTGAGGTTCTGGCTCCAGGCCAGCACGTCCATGCCGAAGGCCAGTCCGACCCGGGCGACCAGGCCGCCGATCCTCCCCAGGCCCAGCAGCCCGAGCACCCGCCCGTGCAGGTCGGCGCCGACGGTGCTCTGCCAGGGACCGCCCTCGCGCAGCACCGTGCTCTCCGGCACGATGCCGCGGGCCAGGCCGAGCAGCAGCGCCCAGGTCAGCTCGACCGGCGGGGTGGAGGAGCTGGCCGTCCCGCAGACCGTCACGCCGTGCGCCTCGGCGGCCGCGTAGTCGATCACCGAGTTCCGCATGCCCGAGGCGACCAGCAGCCTGAGCCTCGGCAGCCGGGCGAACAGCGAGGCCGGGAACGGCACCCGCTCGCGCAGGGTCACGACGAAGTCGAAGTCGGCCAGCGCCGCGGCGAGTTCGTCCTCCGACCCGAAGTGCTCGGAGAAGGCGGTCACCGCCACCCGGTCGGAGACCGGCGACCAGTCGACGATGCTGGTGGCGACGCCCTGGAAGTCGTCGAGGACGGCGCACCGAAGAGTCCGAAGTGTCATGCCCGCACTCTCCCAGACGCCGACCGGCGGCCGGCGTGCCAGGCCCGGTCCGAGCCGCGGGTCTGCGAGCTTGGCCCCGGGGGTGGACCACCGGCACCGGAGCACGGGGAGGCGCGCGATGGCCAAGCCCCGTCACGCCACGGCGGGCTGCCCGGTCGGCCTGGCCCTCGTCCCGGCGGCGAGCGCCAGGCCGAGCAGGCAGCCCGCCACCAGACCGGCGCCGTGGTTGTTCCGCAGCGCGCACAGGAACAGACCGGCCGCGGGGATGAGCAGCAGGTACCAGGTGCCCTTGAAAGTGAGGCCCAGGGTGTTCCCGCGCAGCAGGCAGGTGACGGCCAGGGCGCCGAGCAGGCCGCAGACGGCCACGGAGTCGCCGCCGCCGCGCGGCGACCAGCCGGCCAGGCTCACCACGTGGGCGAGGACGCCGCTGACGAGGAAGACGGCCAGGGTCCGCCACCACCCGAGGACCGACTCGGCGACGGCGCCGACCACGAGCAGGGCCGGCAGGTTCATCGCGATCTGCGTGATCCCGGAGGACTGCACCAGCAGGGCCGTCCCGGCCCGCCACCACTGCCCGTCGGACAGCGCTCCCGGCTGCCGCATCAGATCCTCGACCAGGGCGGGCACCGCGTACTGGAGCACGGCCATCACCGCCATCACCGCGAACAGTGTGAGGGTGGCCCGGGGCCGGCGCGCCAGGGCGCCCCGGACCACGGCGAGCACCTCGCCCGGCCCGGCGCCCGCCGGGGCTCCTGCTCCCGGGCCGGCTGCGGAGCCGACTCCCTGACCGACGTTGGAGCCGGCCAGTACCAGCGCCTGAAGTCCCACGCTGACCACCACGGCGGCGCTCGCGTACAACCCGATCTCGTGCGGCGACATCGCCGACCCCCGTTCACCCGACCCTGGGCGCTCCCGCCCCGTCGACGCGCCCCATCATCCCGGTCGGGCGGGGCCCCGGACCAGGGAGGGTGATCATGGACTCGGCATGACGGTTGTCACAGTCCCGCCAGGTCCGCCGTCATCTCCGCCCCCGTGGATTCCCCGGGGATTCACACATTCCCGAATCGCTGGCGGTCGGGGCAGTGCAGTGGCGATCATGACGGCATGACCTCCGACACCACCCCCGCCGCCGTCACCGCTGCCGCCGTCACCGCTGCCGCCTCCGGCAGTTGGACGCTCGGCGACCGCACCGTCCACCGGATCGGCCTCGGCACGATGCGCCTGCCGCAGACCGGCCGGGCGCTCGTCCCCGACGCCGTACCGCGCGACCGCGAGCAGGCCGTCCGGGTGCTGCGGCGCGCCGTCGAACTGGGCGTCAACCACCTCGACACCGCCGCCTTCTACTTCTCCCCACTGCGCTCCGCCAACGAGCTGATCAACCGGGCGCTCGCGCCGTACGCCGACGACCTGGTGATCGCCACCAAGGTCGGCCCGGGCCGCGGGCTCGACGGCGAGTGGGTGGAGCACGCCCGCACCCCGGAGCGGCTGCGCGGCCAGGTCGAGGAGAACCTGCGCCAACTCGGCCGCGACCACCTCGACCTGGTGAACCTGCGGATCGTCGGCACCGACTCGATCGCCGAACGCTTCGGCGCCCTCGCCGAGTTGCGGCAGGCCGGGCTGATCCGCCACCTCGGCCTCTCCAACATCCACCCGCACCAGCTCGCCGAGGCACAGGCCGTGGCGCCCGTCGTGTGCGTGCAGAACCCGTACGGCATCGGCGCCTCGCCCGAACAGGACGCCGTGCTGCGGCTCTGCGGCGAGCAGGGCATCGCCTTCGTCCCGTTCTACGCGATCGCCGGAGCCGGGCGGGAGTCCGGCACGGGCGGAGCCGAACCCGCCCAGGTCCGGGCGGTGGCGCAGGCGCGCGGGGTCGGCCCGGCCCAGGTCCGCCTCGCCTGGACGCTCCACCAGGGCCCGCACGTCCTGGCCATCCCCGGCACCGGCGACCTGGCGCACCTGGAGGACAACATCGCCGCCGGGGCGCTGCGCCTCTCCCCGGAGGAGTTGGCACTGCTCCAGGAGGCGCACACGGGCTGATCCGGAACCGGGCAGGGCCGCGACGGCGTCGATCCGGGACGAGCCCAGGATCACCGGCGAGCACGAGAGCACGCACGCCGACACGAACGAAGGAGTCCCGGAGCATGGCCGAGTCCGCCACCCGCTACCTCTACCTGACCCGCCACGGCGAGGCCGCGCCCGACGGCAGCGGGCTCACGGCCGACGGACGCCGACAGGCCGTCCTGCTCGGACGGCGGCTGGCGGACCGCCCCATCGCAGCCGTGCACCACGGACCGCTGCCCCGGGCCGCGCAGAGCGCCCGGCTGATCGCCGAGCAGTTGGGCGGCGGGCGGCCGGGCAACGAGCCGTTGGGCGGCGGCTGGCAGGCCGGCGCGGTCCCGACGGTCTGCGAGGAGGCCGGCGACTACGTGCCGTACGTCCCGGAGCGGCACGAACTGCCCGCCGACAGCGCCGACTACCTGCTGGACTTCCTCGCGCAGTCCACGGCGGAGGAGCGCGCCCGCGGCCCGGAGCTGGCGCGCCGGGCCGTCCAGCGGTTCACCGGTCCGGTGGCGGGCGGCGAGGACCGGCACGAACTGGTCGTCACCCACGCGTTCCTGATCGGCTGGCTGGTCCGGCACGCCCTCAGCGCCCCTGCCTGGCGCTGGCTCGGCCTCAACTCCTGCAACGCGGCGCTGACCGTCATCCGCTACACACCCGGCCGCCCCTCCTACGTGCTGCTCCACAACGACATGCGCCACCTGCCCGACGAACTGTGCTGGACCGGCTTCCCGTCCGAGGCCCGGTGCTGAGGCCCGGTACTGAGGCCAGGCGCTGAGGCCCGTCGACAGGAATATGCAGACCGGTCTATTGTTTTCCGCATGGGAGTCAAGGGTGAGGAAACCCGGGCCCGGCTGATCGCCGGCACCCGGACGCTGATCGAGGCACAGGGCTACTTCGGGACCGGCCTCAACCAGATCGTGGCCGCGACGGGCGCACCGCGCGGCTCGCTCTACTTCCACTTCCCCGAGGGCAAGGACCAACTGGTCGCCGCCTCCCTCGTCCAGGCCGGACAGGAGGTCGAGGACCTGCTCGCCGCGCTGGCCGCCGAGGGCGCCGACAGCGGAGCGCTCACCGAGCGGCTCACCGAGGTCTTCGCCGAGCGACTGGCGGGCTCCGACTACACCAAGGGCTGCCCGATCGCGACCGTCGCCCTGGAGGTCGCCGGCACCAACGAGCCGCTGCGCGCCGTCTGCGCGGAAGTGTACGAGAGCTGGCAGCGCGTGCTGGCCGGCCGGCTGGAGGCCGAGGGCTTCCAGCCGGCCGAGGCCGCGACGGCGGCCGGGCAGGCACTGGCGCTGATGGAGGGCGCGGTCCTGCTCGCGTCGGTCCGGCGCAGCCGCGAGCCGCTGGACCACGCGCTGCACGCCGTCCGCCACCTGCTCGGCGCCAAGCCGGCCGCCCGCACCGCGTAGGGCGTCGCGGGCGGAGCCGCCGCCGACCGGTGCGCGGCTCCGCCCCTTCCGACCCTCCCGATTCCTTGTGCCCGAATCTCCCGTGCCCGAAGTCTCCTCGCGCCCAATAAATATGCAGACCGGTCTACAGATTCCAGCTTCAGGAGTTGCCCCATGCCGCCCCTCCCGCCATCGCCCCGCACCCTCGTCCTCGGCGCCACCGGCTTCCTCGGCCGCTGGCTCGTCCTCGAACTCCTCACCCGCGGCGAGCCCGTGGCCGCCGCCGTGCGCGGCGTCGGCCGCGACACCGAACTACGCCGCTGGCTGCGCACCCACGGCGCCGACGACACCGCGCTGACCACCGTCGCCGCCGACCTCACCCATCCCGGCCTCGGCCTCTCCCCCGAGGACGACGCCCGGCTCACCGAGGTCCGCGACGTCCACAACCTCGCCGCCCGCTACCAGTTCGGCCTCACCCGCGCCCAGGCCGAACCCGCCAACGTCCACGGCGCCCTGCACGCCCTCCACTGGTCCGCCACCCGGCCCCGGCTGCGCCGCCTGGTCCACCTCTCCGGCTACCGCGTCGGCCGCGACCCGCAGCCGCTGTACCCGCCCAGTCCCCGCGCCACCACCGCCGCCTACGCGTGCCTCGGCGCGTACGAGGCCTCCAAGCTGCTCGGCGACGCCGCCGTCCGGGTCACCGCACCCCGACTCGGCGTCCCGCTCACCACCGTCAACCCCAGCAGCGTCATCGGCCACTCGCGGACCGGCGAGGCCGGCCAGTACCTCGGCCTGGCCCAGCTCGTCCGCCAGTTGCACCGCGGCCGCCTGCCGCTGCTGCCCGGCACCCGCCGCACCTTCCTGCCCGTGGTCACCGTCGACCACCTGGCCCGCTTCCTCGCCGCCGTCCCCGCGCACGACAGCGCCACCACCCCCGCACCCGACGGCTCCGCCCTGATGGCCCACACCGTCCTCGACCCCGCCACCCCCGTGCTCCCGGACCTGATCGCGCTCATCGCCGCCCACCTCGGCGTCCGCCCGCCCCGCGGCCTGGTCCCCGTCGCCATCGTCCGCCGCCTCCCCCGCGCCCTCACCGGCGCCGACCCGGAGACCCTCGGCTTCCTCTCCGAGGACCGCTACGACACCACCTCCGCCGACCGCCTCGCCACCGCCGCCGGCCTCGTCCACCCGCCCCTCGCCCCGGCCCTCCGGCGCTGGGCCGACCGGCTGGTCGCCGAGGACTTCGGCGCCCCGCCCCGGTGAACCACGGCGCGCCGTGCGGGTCCATGACGAGCGCGAAGCGGCCCGGCTGGCCGGTCGGCCGGCCAGCCGGTGGCGAACTGCCGCTGTCAGCCTTGGGGTGAGACTCCATCCGGAAGGCGCCCGTGAGCAGGATCCACCGTCAGCCCTCGTGCACCGGCAGGGTCCGGAGGAAGTCGTCGAGGAGCTCGTTGAAGGCGTCCGGGCATTCCATGTTGGGGTAGTGGCCGGTGCCGTCGACCGTCGCCGTACGGCCGTCGGCGACGCTGCGGACGAGGCGTTCGGCCATGCCGAGGTGGTCGTCGGAGTCGATGCCGCCGTTGATGGCCAGCACCGGGACGCCGATCTTCGCCGCCCGCGCCCAGGTGTCGGTGACGGGCACCTGGTGGTCGGGTTCGGTGGGGGTGTGCTTGGCGAGGGTTCGCCGGGTCATGTCCTTCAACGTGCGCACGATGTCCGGGTCGACGTCGTCGAGGGTGCGGTGCGGGCCGGCCGCGAGCCGGGTGAACGCCGTGATCCAGCCTTCGAGGTCGCCCGCGGCCATGGCGCGGGCCTCCTCGGCCTCGATCTCGCCGAGCCACGGGTCCTCGAACTCGGGTTCGCTGGTGCCGACGCCGCTGACGACCAACGCCTCGACCACGTCCGGGTGTTCGAGCGCGGTGTCGACGGCGATGGCGCCGCCCATCGACAGCCCGACGAGGATCGCGGGGCCGGTGCCGAGGTGGCGCAGCAGGGCCGCGAGGTCGTCGGTGTGCCGGAACGGGCCGGTCGCGTTGGAGGATCCGCCGTGGCCGCGGGCGTCCGGCGCGATCACCCGGTAGTCGGCCGCGAAGGCGGCGATCTGGTCGCTCCACATGCGGTGGTCGAGCAGGCCGCCGTGCACCAGCACCAGGGGTCGGCCCGACCCGATGTCACGGTAGGCGAGGTGGCTGCGGCCGTCGTCGAACGAGAACACGTCAGATGCGTCAGTCATGACAACCAAGTTGTCATCCCCCGCGAGGATTGGCAACCCAGGTGCCATGATGACGGGGTGACCGATACCGATGCCCCGCTCCCGCCCGACGTCCTCGCCCACCGGCTCATGGACGTGTTCGACCTGGTCGGCCCGCTGTACCGGCGGGTGCTCCGCAAGGTGGAACTCGCGGCTCCCATCGAGGGGCTGTCCGTCGGCGTGCGCGCCGTGCTGCTCCTGCTCGCGGAGCACGGGCCCATGACCGTCCCTCAGATGGGCCGCGCACAAGCGCTGAGCAGGCAGTTCGTGCAGCGCATGGTCAACGACGCGGTAGCCCTGGACCTGGTCGAGATCACCCCGAACCCCGCCCACCAGCGGTCCTCGCTGATCCGGCTGACCGACCACGGCAGGGCCGCCGTCTCCGCCGCGAGCGCCCGCGAGCACGCCCTGCTCCGCCAGGTCGGCGGCGAGCTGACCGACGCCGACCTGACCGCCTGCGTGCACGTCCTCACGCAGATGCTCGAACTCTTCGACAACGTCGACGTGAACTGACCCCCGTACCGCGCAGGCGCGGCCCGGACGGCAGGAGAGCGGCCTACCCGAAGACCAGGCTCGTCCAGCGGACGCCGGACCGGCCGTGCAGGTCGCCGCGTTCGGCGCGGTGGAGCAGTCGCAGGCCCCGGGCGGCGGCGAGCGCGACGGTCTCCTCGGGCGGGACGTCGAACATCCGGCGGCCCGGCGGGACGGGGCCGTGGCGCAGGGTCAGGGCGAGGCGCCCGCCCGGGGCCAGCAGCCGACCGAGGGCGGCCATCGCCAACGGCCGCTCGGCGGGGGCGAGATGCATCCAGACGGCGGTCAGCAGGACCAGGTCGAAGCGTTCGGCGCCGGCGCTCAGCCGCGGCAGCTCGGGCAGCGCGTCGGCGACCCAGCGCACGCCGGAGCCCACGTGCAACCGCTCGGCGACGGAACGGAGTTCGGCGGTCGGCTCGACGGCCACCACCGGATGGCCGAGGGCGGCGAGGGCGGCCGCGTCGCGCCCGGTGCCGGCCCCCACGTCGAGGACGGCGGCGGGCGGGGGCGGGTAGCTGTGCAGCAGGTCCGCGTGGACCTCGGCGAAGGTCACGCTCTCGTACTGGACGGCGAGTTCCTCCGCCGCCTCGGCGTAACCGGCGGTGCTCGAAAGCCCGTCCATCCCTTTCACGTCCTCCACCCCGCCCACCCCTTTCACGTCCTCCACCCCGCCCACCCCTTTCACGTCCTCCACCCCGCCCAACTCGTCCACCCCGATCATGCCTTCCGGTCCCGGACGACCACCGCGTCACCGGCCGCCGCCGCGTGGGCGAAGAAGTCCCGCAGCTCCCGCAGGTCGGCGACCACCCGGGACGCCCAGGTCTCGGACCACGGCGTCGGGTACCCGAGGCGCGCGACCGTCCGGGCCAGCACGGTGTCCTGCTGGCGCACGAGTTCGCCGAGCGCCGAGTCGCGCAGGAAGGTGAAGGCGGCCGCGACCTGCGCGGGGCTCAGCACCAGCGGATCGGTCTGCGCGGCGTCGGGTTCACGGCGCTCGCCGCCGTACACGGGCAGGCGGGCGGCCGGGTCGGGGTGCAGGCCGTTCTCGGTGAGGGCCAGTTCCATCAGCCGGGCGGTGCTCCGCACGCCCAGGAGGAGCCCGGCGGAGGCCAGCTGGTCGTAGCGGACGTCCTGCCGGTCGGGGACGAGCTCGCCGAGTTCCGCCGGCGAGCAGGTGTCGACCTCCTGGCCGGGCAGGCGGCGCCAGAAATGATCCACGCTCACCCGGACAGCGTAACGAAAGCGCGGCTCACGCCTCGCCGGGGTGCCAGAGGGGCCACTCCCAGGGGCGATCCGCCCAGTGGACGCGGACCGGATCTCGCGGGTCGAGGTCCGGGAAGAGCTGGCGGATCCGGGGCTCGAACTCCTCGGGGGCGAGCGGCTCCCAGCCGTGGCCCTCGAAGTGGACCAGGCGGTAGCGGCTGTCGGTCCGGAAGTCGGCCACCTCGACCAGGTGCTTGGACGTGCTGTTGGTCTCCATGCCCCCCAGCATGTGGCGCGGCGGCAATCGGCGCCCCTCCAGACCCCTCTTCCGGGTCATGTCCCGGCGTCGGCGCGCTCGTTGAGCACGGGGAAGGCATGACGGGGGATTCGGTGGGGGGTTCGGCGCTGGAAGGACGACAAGATGACTGGGCAGCCCACCGGAGGACAGTGGCAGTGGCCGCAGGACGCGTGGCAGCCACCCCCGGTACCCACCGGGTTCGCGCCGGCCCCCGTTCCGGCGCCCGCACCGGCGTCGCGGCGGTCGCGGAAGGTGTGGGCCGCCGCGACCGTCGGGACCGTCGCCGTCCTCGCCGCCGTCCTGGCGATGTGCGGGCCGGGGTCGGGAGACGAGCTGGACGTGGTGGCCCTGCCGCACGCCTCCCCCTCCGCGTCCGACCCGGCGGCTCCGGACCCGCCCGCGTTCTCCCCGCTCCCCACCACGCCCGCGCCGTCCCCGCTGCCGCCGCCCACGCCACAGGGCGCCGGACCGGCCCTGGCCACGGCCACGGCGGCGGCCGCGCCGAACGAGGACGAGCCGGCCGACGCGCAGCACGCGGCGACCGCGCACCCGAAGCCCGGCCGCACCGCGCACCCCTCGCCGTCGGCCCACGGCACCGCCCCCGCCGGCGCCACCCCGGCGGCTCCGGCCCCCGGCACGGCGCCGCCCACCCTCGGCGCGGGCGGCATCTGCGACCAGGCCGAACGCGTCGGCCGCTGGCCCGCGGGCTCGGAGCAGGCCCGCCTCTGCCACAGCATCTACGGCTGAAAAAACGCCTGCGGCGGCCGCACCC
The DNA here is from genome assembly GCF_040685715.1 of Kitasatospora sp. NPDC088264. Lineage (NCBI taxonomy): Bacteria > Bacillati > Actinomycetota > Actinomycetes > Kitasatosporales > Streptomycetaceae > Kitasatospora > Kitasatospora sp. NPDC088264. The sequence continues at coordinate 123,814 of NZ_JBFBIR010000020.1, read as the reverse complement.
GCACCCGCACGACGAGGGCGCCCCGCCGGACCGATCCGGCGGGGCGCCCCAGGCGGTGGAGCCGCGCTACCCGGCCGCCTCCAGGATTCCCTTGTCCAGGCGCGGCGCCAGGACGCGGGCCAGGGTGTCGGTGATGTGGCCGGTGTCGCGGTACAGCACTACGCCTTCCAGCACCGCCGGGCAGTCCGGTCCGCTGCCGGGGCACAGCAGCGGGCCCAGGTCCAGGGTGCGGACGCCGTAGCGGGCGGCGAGGCCACCGTCGAGCATCGGGTCCGGCTCGAAGGCGGTGTCGCGCGGGAAGAAGCAGGCATCCGAGCGGCCGTCGGATGCGGCGAGGCAGGTCGGGATGTCCTTGCCGGGCATCGGGGTGTCGCCGAGGTAGGCGAGCGGGGCGCCGACGGCGGCGAGGCGGTCCAGGGTGCGGGTCCAGCCCTGGGCGCGTTCCTCCTGGCTGCCGTAGCGGTTGAGGCCGGCCATCAGGACGAGGCGCGGCCTGGGCCCGGAGGTGAGCCGGGTGAGGGTGTTCTCGCGCCAGCGGTCGCACTCCTCGAAGGTGCGGCCGAGGACGTTGTTGCGCACGGTGAGGGTGGCGAGCGGGCAGCCGGGCTTGACCAGGACCTCCAGGGCCCAGTGCCGCTGCTCGGCCATCGCGAGTGTGGAGGATATCCACTGGCCGGCGTGCGAGTCGCCGAGCAGCACGATCCGGTCGGGGCTGTCCTCGGCGCCGAACAGGCAGCGCGGGCTGCTGTCGGCGTTCAGCGGGATCTCGCAGCCCTTGCCGGGCGGGAAGTCCTCCCGGGCGCGGGCCAGCGAGGGGGTCAGGCCGAGCACCCGCGCGCCGGGGGCGAGCAGGGTGGGGCCGGTCGGGGCCCCGGCCGGGGCGGCGGAGGGGGTGTCGGCGGTGCCGCCGAGGGCGCGGACCGTGCCGCCACCCAGGGTGAGGGCGGCGATCAGCGGGATGACGAGGGCACTTGCGCCGACCGCGAGGCCCCGGCGCGGCGCCGGGCTGCTGCCGTAGCGCAGCGGCTGCTCGACGAGCCGCATGGTGAGCCAGGCGGGCAGCGCGCTGGCTGCGGCGAGGGCGGCCAGGGTGGTCCAGGGCAGGGCGCCGTAGCGGGCCTGGGCGATGGTCAGCACCGGCCAGTGCCAGAGGTACCAGGCGTACGACAGGCGTCCGGCGGCGCGCAGCGGGCGGCTGTCAAGGAGGCGCCCGGCGTCGGTGGCGCCGAGCGCGCGGTGGGCGGGGCCGGCGAGCAGGACGGCGGCGGCGCCGAGGACGGGCACCAGCGCGGCGGTGCCGGGGAAGGGGGTGTTCCGGTCGTAGAGCAGGATCGACGCGAGGACGGCGGCGGCGCCGGCCCAGCCGAGCAGTCGCAGCGACCAGGCCGTCCCGCGCCGCTGCGTGCGGCCGGCCAGCGCGCCGGCGAGCAGCGCCGCGCACGCGCCGGCCGCGAACTCCCAGAGCCGGCTGCCGGTGGAGAAGTAGGCGAGCGGCGCCGAGGTCGCCGTCCACCGGACGCACAGCAGCAACGAGACCGCGCCGATGGCCGTGGTGGCCAGGGTGATCGCGACGGTGCGGCGGCGGCCGTGCAGGAAGCGGGCGAGGCCGAGCAGCAGAACGCCCCACAGCAGGTAGAACTGGTTCTCCACGCCGAGCGACCAGAAGTGCTGGAGCGGGCTCGGGGCGTGTTCGGCGGCCAGGTAGTCGGTCTGCTGGCCGACGAAGCGCCAGTTGACGAACTGTCCGGCGGAGGCCATCAGGTCGCGGGCGAGGTCGGTGCCGCGCAGCGGGTCGAGCAGCGCGCCACCGGCGACGGCGGTGGCGACCAGGACGGTGGCGGCGGCGGGCAGGATGCGGCGGGCGCGGCGGGCGGCGAAGTCCCACAGGCCGATCGGGCGGCCGAGCAGCAGTCCGGTGATGAGGAAGCCGGAGATGACGAAGAAGACGTCGACGCCGACGTAGCCGCCGGCGAAGCCGGGAACGGCGGCGTGGTAGGCGAGGACGGAGAGGACGGCGACGCCGCGCAGGCCCTCGATGTCGGGGCGGAAGCCGGTGCGCCGCTGGGCCTGCGGCGGTGCGACGGCTTCTGCGGAGGGGCGCCGCTCGGGCGCGGCCTGCCGGTCCATTCGGACGACGCCGGGCAGCAGCTCGGCCGAGGCGGTGGCGGCAGGAGAGGAAGGGGACGACGACGGTGGTGGTACGGCCGTTGACACGGCGGTGCTCCTCGCAGGGGCAGGCAGCGGGTGGTCGGGACCGCCGGGCCGATGGGGCGGCCGGGCGGCGCATCCGCGCCGGTGGGGCGACGCGCTGGGAAACGCGGTGGATCCGAACGAAGTTGATGGGTCGTCAGACATCGACTTTGACGTCAGGAGTTGATGGAGTGGAATCGACGAGCGGAGTTGACGGAGCGTCAGAAGATCAGCGGATCGGCCCAGCCGGAGGCCAGCAGCCCACAGAGCAGCAGCACGGCGGTGACGGCGACGGCCTCCGCGTGGCCGAATCCCAGGTCGGACCGGCGCCGCACGGGCGGGGCGACCTCTCCGACGGCGGCCCCGTTGCCACCGCGCAGGAGCGGCCACAGGGACCGGATCAGCGGGATCATGGTGTACGCGGTGAGCGCGAGCAGCGCGGTGAGCGCCCAGTAGGGCTGCCAGCCGTACAGCACGGCCGCGCGCACGAGTCCGGCGATGCCCGCGAGGACGACGAACCCCAGCCAGCCGACGCCGATCCGGGCGACCGCCTTGGCCAGTGAACTGCCGCCCGACACGGCGCCGGTGGGCACCCAGTCGGCACTGCGGCGGCGCAGCGCGTGCGCGATGGCGACCACGTGGCAGAGTCCGCCGAGGAGTTGGACCCGGGTGACCTCGAAGCGCCAGCGGGTGCGGGACATCGCGGGCAGCAGGACGAGCGAGACCCAGATCGGCGGCAGGAACGGCAGCACCTGCCACGGCTGGATCTCACCGGGGGCGAAGAACAGCATGATCAGGGCCGGCAGCGGGACGGCGAAGACGTTCACCGCGCTGGTGACGTAGCCGAGGATGCCGTTCCAGAAGCAGAGCCGGGCGGAGCGAGGGAGCGGTCCGCGGCGGAAGTCCGGGTCGCGGACGAGCGCCAGGGAGCCGAGGCACCAGCGGTACTGCTGGCTGATGAAGGCCGGGAGGCCGGTGGGCGACATGCCCTTGGCGACCAGGGCGGGCACGTACCGGGTGGTCCACCCGGCGCGGGCGAGCGAGAGGCCGGTGTAGAGGTCCTCGCTGTGGTCGATCTCGGCGAAGCCGCCGACGCGCATGAGTGCGGCGCGGCGGTAGAGGGCGTTGGTGCCGCAGCAGACGGTGCCGTCCTGCGCGTCCCGGGAGGGCTGGATCCAGCGGTAGAAGATCTCCTGGGTGGCTCCCGCGGCGCGTTCGAGCCAGGACATGTCGGCGTCCGTGTCGAAGCACTGCGGGCTCTGCACGATGCCGACCTCGGGGTTGTCGAGGTAGGGCACCAGGTGGTGCAGGAAGTCGGGGCGGGGGCAGAAGTCGGCGTCCAGGACGGCGACGATCTCGCCGTTGCCCTCGGCCAGGCCGTGGTTGAGGTTGCCGGCCTTCTTGAACCGGCCGCGGTCGGGGCGGGCCCGGTACTGGAAGCCGTAGGACTCGGCGAGTTCGCGCACCTCGGGGCGGGCGGCGTCGTCGAGGACGATGACGGTCAGCGCGCCGGCCCACTGGACGGCGGCGGTGTGGCGGTAGGCGTTCTCCAGGACGGCCAGCGGCTCGCCGGCGGTCGGCAGCAGCAGGTCGACGCTCGGGTGGCGGGCGGGCTGCCAGGCGCGCATCAGCAGGTCGTGCGAGTCGCGGGTGTAGCGGCGGGCGCGCTGGCCGTCGGTGAGCGAGAGCAGCCAGGTGGCCGCGTTGAGCACGGTGAGCACCAGGAAGGGCCAGAGCAGCGGCCGGCTGAGGGCGAACAGGCCGAGGGTGGCGGTGGCTCCCGCGTAGGAGAGGGTGGCGCAGAGCAGCACCCAGCGGCGCTGCGGGCCGAAGTACCAGTAGAGCTCCTCGTCGTCGGGCGGGCTGGGCAGGCGGAGGTCGGGGTCCGCGGGGATCCGGCGCGGGCCGGCCTCGGGCGCGGGCATGGCGGTGCCATGGAGTACGGGCATGCGGAAGTGGCCCCCCTGGGCATGGGACGGAACGTGGCCGTTCGCCCTCAGCCTCTCACATTGGCCTAGACCAATCATGAACGAGGTATGACATCTCCGCATCGCCCCTGGTCAGTGACTTGACATGGCATCACGTACCGACGAACCGTCAAGCGATCATGGATTCGACCCCGAGCACCGCCGGCCCGCACCCCGTCGGTCAGGCCTCCTCCAGCGACCCGTTCAGCGCCTTCGTCAGCTCCTTCGTCAGCTTCTCGAACCGCAGATCAGGGCGCAGCGGGACACCGAAACGCTCGTCGCCGTACGGGAACGGGGTGAAGACCCCGGTCCGGCGGAAGCCGCGCCGCTCGTACCACGCGATCAGGTCGGCGCGCTGCTCGATCACGGTCATCTCCAGCTCGCCCACGCCCCACTCCTCGCCGGCCAGCCGCTCGGCCTCGGCGAGCACGGCCCGGCCGAGGCCGCCGCCCTGGAGCCCGGGGCGCACCGAGAACATGCCGAAGTACGCACGGTCCCCGCGGTGCTCCAGCTGGCAGCAGGCGACCAACTGGCCGTCCCGCTCGGCGACCAGCAGCACCCCGTCGGAGCGGCCGATGACCTCGGCGACGCCCTCGGCGTCGGTGCGCTGGCCCTCCAGCAGGTCCGCCTCGGTGGTCCAGCCGGCCCGGCTGGCGTCGCCGCGGTAGGCGGACTCGACCAGCTCGACCAGCGCCGGTACGTCGGCGAGGGTGGCGGGGCGGAAGGCGGGCTGCCCGGTGGGCCGGGCGTGGCTGGGGATGGTCTCGGACATGGCGGGTCCTCATTCTGCGTGCGGTGGAACCGCCCGCCGCTCGTGCCTGCGGCGTGGCGCGGGCCGTCCCTGGTGACCGGCCTGCGGGCATCGTGCCACAGCCCGCGAACCGGCCCCGAGACCCGGGACCTGCGGCGACGGCCCCCACAGGCCCGGCCGGCGGGGCGCGGGCCCGGCCGCCGTCCACCCCGGGCACAGCTCCGCCGTCGCGGCCTACGCGCCGCGCCCCGGCGTCAGCGGATGACGGGCAGGACCGCCGTGGTGCCTCGACCGGCCGCCGCCTCGATGAAGGCCACCGGGTCGGCGACCTCAGCGAGCAGGGCGCGGGTGAAGTGCAGGGCGCCGTCGGACGGCGGCGGGCCGCCGATCGCCGCGATCAGGTCGAGCAGGTGGACGGTCGCCTCCATCAGCGCCACCTCGCCGAGCGCGCCGACCGTCACCGAGCCGAGCAGCGGGTGGGCCACCGCGGCGGTGGGCGCCAGGTCGGCGATGCCGGCCAGGGCCGCCGGGCCCTCGGCCCCGAACCGGGCGACCAGCTCGGCCGGTTCGGCCGCCGCGGCGGTCTGCTTCGCCGTCTCGGCGACCTGCTCGGCGGCGGTGTGCGCGATCCCGCCCGGCCGGTTGTAGGCCCGCAGGATGCCGACCCCGGCGGTCACCTCGGCTGGGCCGTCCACCAGGGCCCCGCGCAGCCCGGCGAACATCTCCGGCACCGGCGCCACGTGCGCGTACAGATCCCGGACGGTCCAGCCGGGCAACCGGGTGGCGAGCCCCCACGACGCCTCGTCCAGGGCCGCGCCGCGTTCCGCCCAGGAGGCCCAGGCCTCGGTCAGCAGGGCGGGAACATCGTCGGTCTGACGCGTCATCGGTCCTCCTCGGAACACATGGCAACTGAGTTGTCATCCTACCGGCCGCCGGCCGAGGACGTCCGGAAAGTCGAGGACTGGCCGGTCGGCCCGGCGGATCAGATCCGGGCGCCGAGCATCCGCAGCACCAACTCGCCGTAGCGACCACCGAGTTCATCCGGCGTCTCGGTGGAGCGGTCGGTGAACCAGCGGGAGACGTCGATGCCCAGCGAGGTGACCGCGCGGGCCGCCGTCCGAACCTCGGACACCTGGAAGACACCGGCCCTCACGCCCGCCTCGATCAGCGCGCTGACCTCGCGCTCGATGTCCAGCCGCAGCGCCGCGACCACCGCGTAGGCGTCCTCGGGCAGCGCGTGCAGTTCGTAGTTGACCACCCGGCCGACCGTACGGGCCCGGGCGTGCCAGGCGGTGAACTCCTCGACCAGCCGGCGCATCCGGTCCACCGGGCCGCCCTCGCCGGACGCCGCCGCCCGGACCAGCTCCAGCGTGGCCGCGTGCCCGGCCTGGCTGATCTCCGCCAGCAGCGCGGCCTTGGACTGGTAGTGGATGTACAGCGCCGCCGGGCTCATCCCGGCGGCGGTGGCGATGTCCCGGGTGGTGGTGGCGTGGAAACCGCGCTCCGCGAAGGATTCGACGGCCGCCTGGAGCAGCCGGTACGCCGCCTCGGGGCGGGAGTCGGCGCCGCCGGGCAGGGTGCGCCAGAGGTCGGCGATGGGCGTGCTGGTCATGGCGCCATCCTCCCAGAGAACTCGTACACACATTCCCGCCGCCCGGTCGACGGGCTGTTGACAGGCTCCCGCACCGACACCATGCTGAGCAAGCGCTTAGTCAGCCGATGGGCCGGCACACCCGCCGACCAGGCACCCCCGCCGAACCGGCGTCTCCGTCCACCCGGCACCCCCGTCGAACGTTCCGTGCGAAAGGCAGGACCCTCCGTGGCGCACTCCTTCAAGGGCCGGGTGGCCGTCGTCACCGGATCGAGCCGGGGCATCGGCCTCGGCATCGCACGCGAGCTGGTCGCCCGCGGCGCCAAGGTCTGCCTGACCGCCCGCAACCCCGAGCCGCTCGCCGAGGCCGTCCACGACCTGGGCGGGCCGGAGAACGCCATCGCCGTCGCCGGGAAGACCGACGACCCGGTCCACCAGGAGGAGGCCGTCGCCCGCACCCTGGAGGCCTTCGGCCGGCTCGACCACCTGGTCAACAACACCGGCATCAACCCTCTCTACGGCCCGGTCCTCGACACCGACGAGGTCGCCGCCGCCAAGATCCTCGCCGTCAACGTGCTGGCCCCGCTGGCCTGGACCCGCCGCGCGCACGCCGCCTGGATGGGCGAGCACGGCGGCTCGGTGGTCAACGTGGCCTCCGTCGCGGGCATCCGCTCCTCGCTCGGGATCGGCATGTACGGGGTCAGCAAGGCCGCACTGATCCGGCTCACCACCGAACTCGCCGCCGAGCTGGGCGGCCAGGGCATCCGGGTCAACGCCGTCGCCCCCGCCGTGGTCAAGACCAGGTTCGCCGAGGCCCTGTACGAGGGCCGGGAGGAGCAGGTCGCCGCCGCCTACCCGCTCGGCCGGCTCGGCGTGCCCGAGGACGTCGCGGGCGCGGTCGCCTTCCTGCTCTCCGCGGACGCCGCCTGGATCACCGGCCAGACCCTGGTCGTCGACGGCGGCGTCACCCTCGGCGGCGGCCTGTGAGCGGCGCGGCGGACGCGGAGGCAGAGGGCCAGGAGGCCCCGGCAACGGACACAGCGGACACGGACGCTCCGGCGACGGACTTCGCCGGCCAGGGCGTGGTCGTGACCGGCGGCGGGCGCGGCATCGGCGCCGCCCTGGCCCGGGCCTTCGCCGCGGCCGGCGCCCGGGTGGTGGTCAACGACCTGGACGCCGGCGCCGCCCGCGCCGTCGCCGGGGACTGCGGCGGCACCGCCGCCCCCGGGGACGCCGCCTCCCCCGAGGGGCTGGCCGCCCTGGTCGGGCAGGCCCGGGCCGCGCTCGGCGAGATCGACGTGTGGTGCGCCAACGCGGGCGTCGCCCCGGTCGGCGGGGCCGACGCGCCCGCCGCGGCCTGGGCGAGCGCCTGGGAGGTCAACGTCCTCGCCCACGTCCGGGCCGCCGACCTGCTGCTCCCCCGCTGGCTGGAGCGCGGCGGCGGCCGCTTCCTCGCCACGGTCTCCGCCGCCGGGCTGCTCACCATGTTGGGATCGGCCCCGTACGCGGTCACGAAGCACGGCGCGCTCGCCTTCGCCGAGTGGCTCTCCGCGACGTACCGCCACCGCGGCGTCCGGGTGCACGCGCTCTGCCCGCAGGGCGTGCGCACCGACATGCTCGCCTCGACCGGCGCGGTCGGCGAGGCCCTGCTCGCGCCCACCGCGCTGGACCCGGAGGACGTCGCCGAGGCGGCGCTGGCCGGGCTGCGCGAGGGCCGCTTCCTGATCCTGCCGCACCCCGAGGTCGCCGAGTACTACCGGGTCCGGGCCACCGAACCGGACCGCTGGATCAACGGGATGAACCGGCTCCAGCAGGGGCTGGAGAGGAGCGAGGCGCTGTGAGGGCCTGGCAGGTGGAGCGGCTCGGCGAGCCGGGCGAGGTGATGCGGCTGGCCGAGGAGGTGCCGCGGCCGGTGGCCGGGCCGGGGCAGCTGCTGGTCCGGGTGCGGGCCGCGGCGGTCAACTTCCCGGACGCGCTGATGGTGCACGGCCAGTACCAGGTCCGCCCGCCGCTGCCGTTCACGCCCGGCGTGGAGCTGTGCGGCGAGGTGGCGGACGGCGCGCGGCGGGGCGAGCGGCTGATCGGCAACCCGGTGCTGCCGCACGGCGCCTTCGCCGAGTACGCGCTGCTGGACGCGGCCGCCGCCTTCCCCGCTCCCGGGGCGCTGGACGACGCCGAGGCGGCCGCGCTGCACATCGGCTACCAGACCGCGTGGTTCGCCCTGCACCGCCGGGCCCGGCTGGCGACCGGCGAGACGCTGCTGGTGCACGCGGCGGCGGGCGGCGTGGGCAGCGCGGCGGTCCAACTGGGCCGGGCCGCCGGGGCCCGGGTGGTCGCCGTGGTCGGCGGCCCCGCCAAGGCGCAGGCGGCCCGGGCGCTCGGCGCCGACCTGGTGGTGGACCGGACGGCCGGGGACTTCGTCGCCGCCGTCAAGGAGTTCACCGGCGGGCGCGGCGCGGACGTGGTCTTCGACCCGGTCGGCGGGGACGCCTACACCGGCTCCGCCAAGTGCGTCGCCTTCGAGGGCCGGATCGTGGTGGTCGGCTTCGCCGCCGGCCGGATCCCGGCACCGGCGCTCAACCACGCGCTGGTGAAGAACTACGCCATCCTCGGCCTGCACTGGGGCCTCTACAACACCCATGACCCGCAGGCCGTCCGCGCCGCCCACGACGAACTGACCCGCCTCGCCGCCCAAGGGGTGGTCCGCCCCCTGGTGAGCGCCCGGGTGCCGCTCACCGGGGCCGCCGACGCCGTCCAGCTCGTCGCCGACGGGCGCAGCACCGGCCGGATCGCCGTCCTCGGGGACTGACGGCAGGCTCGACGGGAGCGCGGTGCGGTGGTCGGCGGATGTGCCCTACCGCGCGTACTCCATCTCCGGGAAGCGCGCCGAGGGCCCGTCCAGCAGGTGGTCGTCGTGTCCGCGCAGCCAGCGGTCGAGGAAGGACGCGACGTAGGAGCGGGTGGCGAGCACCGCCCGGTCGGGGCGGACGTCGCCGACGTCGGCGCTCAGCCGCTCCGGGGTGATCGCGCCCTGCCGGGCGAGCTGGGGCAGCAGGGACTGCGCGTCGGTGTAGGAGCCGTGCCGGGAGCCGTTCAGCGTGACGTCGGCGTGCCAGCCGGTGCTGTGCTGCCAGAGGGCGTCCCAGCCGGGCTGCCGGTGGTGGTCCCCGGAGTCCTCGTTGCGGGTGCCCATCAGCAGGAACGGGCGGTCCAGGCCGTCCTGGGCGACGCTGGGCAGGTACACCCCGGTGTGACCGTCGGGGCCGGGGAAGTGCAGTTGGCCGTCCAGGTTGACGCCGGCCGCGATGCGCGGGTCGTCGTGCATGGCCTGGAGGGCGGTGAAGCCGCCCGCCGAGTGGCCGACCATGCCGATCCGGTCGAGGTCCAGCGAGGCGGCGAGACCGGCCGGCAGCCGTGGGTCCAGGCGCAGGCCGCCGAGTTCGTCCAGCACGAAGCGGGTGTCGTCGACCCTGGTCCGCATCGACTCGCGCAGCACCGCGCCGATGTCCAGGCCGGGCTGTCCGACCAGCGCGGGGAACACGGAGGTGGCCAGCTCCCCGTCGGGGAAGGCGACTTCGGAGGCCTCGTAGGTGTGGTCCAGCGTGACCACGACGTAGCCGCGCGAGGCCAGGTCCTCGACCAGCCCGGTGCCCCAGGTGCGCGGGTCGCCGAGGCCGGCCGAGTACAGCACCACCGGGCGCGGGCCGCCGGGCAGGGCGGGGGCGTCGGGCCGGGCGTGGGTGCGGATGCCCGCCCAGTCGGTGCGGCCGGGCGTGGCGCCGTGGTTCGCCTGGCCGATGCTGCCCTCGGTGCCGAAGTGTTCGCCGGCGGCGGGCGCCATGTACCGGGCGCGGTCGGCGCCGGTGGCCGGGCGGGCGGTCGGGTACCAGAGGCTGATCATCAGCTCGCGGCGCTGCCCAGGCTTCCAGGGGTCCTCCCGCCCGGCGTCGGTCAGGTGCAGCGTGGTGGTGCCGATCGGGTACGGCCCGGTGGGCTCCGGCAGCCAGGCCCGGGCCTGCCGCTCGCCGCCGCCGTCCGCCCCGGGCGCCGGTGCTGCCGCCACCACCCCGGGGGCGCCGACCACTCCGAGCACCGCCGTCGCCGCCAGCAGTACCGCCGCCGCGGCCCGTCCCCGCCCGCCCATGATGTCTCTCCTCGTCCCCGTCGACCTGCCGGCCTTCTGATCTGCCGACCTGCTGATCAGGACAGTACGGGCGGGGGCGGGCCGCGGCCGTCATACCCAGGAGCCAACCCGCCCCTGAGTACTCCGGTATGACACCCCTACGGGTGCCGCCGCAGCTCCCGCCGGGCCAGCGAGCGCTTGTGCACCTCGTCCGGGCCGTCGGCCAGCCGCAGGGTGCGGTTGCCGGCCCAGAGCTGCGCGAGCGGGGTGTCCTGGCTGACGCCCGCGGCGCCGTGCGCCTGGACGGCCTTGTCGAGGATCCACTCGACGGTGCGCGGGGTGGCGATCTTGATCGCCTGGATCTCGGTGTGCGCGCCCCGGTTGCCGACGGTGTCCATCAGCCAGGCGGTCTTGAGTACGAGCAACCTCAACTGCTCGATCCTGACCCGGGATTCGGCGATCCAGTCCTGCACCACGCCCTGCTCGGCGAGCGGCCGGCCGAAGGCGACCCGCCCGTTCACCCGGCGGCACATCAACTCCAGGGCGCGCTCGGCGATGCCGATCGCGCGCATGCAGTGGTGGATCCGGCCGGGTCCGAGCCGGGCCTGGGCGATGGCGAAGCCCGCGCCCTCCTCCCCGATCAGGTTCCCGACCGGGACGCGGACGTCCTCGAACAGCACCTCGGCGTGGCCGCCGTGGTCCGCGTCGTCGTAGCCGAAGACCGTCATGCCGCGCCTGACGGTGACGCCGGGGGTGTCGCGCGGGACGAGCACCATGCTCTGCCGGCGATGCGGTTCGGCGGCCGGGTCGGTCTTGCCCATCACGATGAGGATCCGGCACTGCGGGTTCATCGCCCCGGTGATGTACCACTTGCGGCCGTTGACGACGTACTCGTCGCCGTCGCGCTCGATCCGGGTGGCGATGTTGGTGGCGTCCGAGGAGGCGACCTCGGGCTCGGTCATCGCGAAGGCGGAGCGGATCTCGGCGTCCAGCAGCGGGCGCAGCCAGCGCTCGCGCTGCTCGGCGGTGCCGAACTGGGCGAGCAGTTCCATGTTGCCGGTGTCGGGGGCCGCGCAGTTGAGCGCGGGCGGGGCCAAGTGCGGGCTGCGGCCGGTGATTTCGGCGAGCGGTGCGTACTGGAGGTTGGTCAGGCCGGCGCCGCCCTCCCCGGGGAGGAAGAGGTTCCACAGGCCTTGTTTGCGCGCCTCGGCCTGGAGTTCGGCGACGACGGGCGGGATGCTCCAGGCCTCGCGGGCCGGGTCGGCGAGCTGCTGCGCGAGGGCCGCCTCCGCCGGGTGCACGTGCTGGTCCATGAAGGCCAGCAGTTGCTCGCGGAGTTCGTCGGTGCGGGCGTCGTAGGCGAAGTCCATCGGTCAGTGCTCCTTGAGGGTGCTCAGGCCGTACCGGGCGAGGATCGGGGCCATCTCGCCGGCCCGCTCGAAGCCCGCGCCGAGGGTGCGGCCCTGCTGGTAGCGGTAGTGGATGCCCTCGGCGACGACGGCGAGCTTGAAGGAGGCGAAGGCGACGTACCAGTCCAGGTCGGCGGCCTGGCGGCCGGTCAACTCTGCGTAGTACGCGACTAGTTCGTCCGGCTTCGGGAAGCCGGGGGCGGTCGCGGCGGAGGGGATGATGCCGCCGCCGACGCCGGCGACCTCGGTGTACATCACCAGCAGGCCGACATCGGTGAGCGGGTCGCCGAGGGTGGACATCTCCCAGTCCAGCACGGCGGTGATCGCGTCGCCGTCGCCGACCAGCACGTTGTCCAGCCGGTAGTCGCCGTGCACCAGGGCGGGCGCCGGGGAGATCGGCCGCCGCTCGGCGAGCAGGGCGTGCAACCGCTCCACGTCGGGCAGTTCGCGGCTGCGGGAGTTCGCCAACTGGGTGGACCAGCGCCTCAGTTGGCGCTCCAGGTAGCCGTCGGGGCGGCCGAAGTCCACGAGGCCGACGTCGGCCGGGTCGATCCGGTGCAGGGCGGCGAGGGTGTCGACCAGCCGTCGGCCGAGGGCGTGGACCCGCTGCTCGCCGAGGGCGGCGAACGGGGCGAGGGCCCGGTGCGCGAGGCCGGGGACGAACTCCATCAGGTACCAGGGGGCGCCGAGCACCTCCGTGCCGGGATCGAGCAGCAGGGTGCGCGGGACGGGCACGTCGGTGTCGCGCAGGGCGGTCATGACGCGGTACTCGCGGCCCATGTCGTGCGCGGTGGCCAGGACGTGTCCGAGCGGCGGGCGGCGCAGCACCCAGCGGCCGGTGCCGTCGGTGAGGACGTAGGTGAGGTTGGAGCGGCCGCCCTCGATGAGGTCGACCCGCAGCGGGCCCTGGACGAGCCCGGGCAGCTCGCGGTCCAGGTGGGCGCGGAGGCGGGCCAGGTCCAGCCCGGGCGGCTCGGCGGGGGTCTCGGGCATCGGGCGGCTCCTCGGGACGGGGCGTCATTGACTAAGCGCTTGCTTAGCATTCAGCCGGACGCCACTCGCTGTCAATGCCGCCCCGCACGCCACGAGCCCTGGAAAGCGCCCTGGGGCCTCTGGGACCACGAGCGCCACGAACACATCCGCGTGCCCGGCTCCTCGGACCGGATCAGGCGCTTCTACACCGTCGCGGCCGCCGAGGCATTCCAGCGGCACCTGGCCTCCGCCGTCCCGTAACCCGGCGCCCCGCGCCGCAGCCGCTCCGCCCGACCGCCACAATGGCGCCATGAGGTTGATCCACTCCCTGGCCGGCGCCCTGCTGCTCCTGCTCATCGTCGGCAGCATCCTGCGCACGCTGGTCGTCCCGCGCGGGCTGTACTCGGCGCTGGTGCAGCGCCTCTGGCGGGTGCTGCGGACCGTGCTCCGGCTCTACGCGACACCGTTCCGCGGCTACTACGCGCAGGACCGGGCCCTGACCTGGCTGGCACCGCTGATCCTGCTCGGCATGCTCGGGGTGTGGCTCAGCGGCATGCTGCTCGCCTACACCCTGCTGCTGCACGGCACGTCCGAGCTCAGCTGGTCGGTGGCCATCCGGGAGGCCGGATCCAGCCTCTTCACCCTCGGCTACGCCAGCGGCGAGCGCCTGCAACTCTCGGCGATCGACTTCATGGCCGCCGCCAGCGGGCCGCTGGTGATCGCCCTCCAGATCGCCTACCTGCCCACCCTCTACGCCGCCTACCAGCGGCGGGAGACCGAGGTGACGCTCCTCCAGTCCCGGGCCGGCGAGCCCGCCTGGGGCCCGGAGCTGCTGGCCCGGCAGTCCCTCGTCGACACCGAGACCGCGCTCCCCCAGCTCTACCGGGACTGGGAACGGCTGGCCGCCGACATCGGCGAGAGCCACTCCAACTACCCGGTGCTGCTGTCCTTCCGCTCCCCGCAGCCGAACCGCAGCTGGGTGGTCGGCCTGATCGCGGTGCTCGACGCGGCCGCCCTCCACCTGGCGCTCTGCCCGCGCTCGGCCCCGCCCGAGGCCCGCCTGGTGCTGCGCGCGGGCTTCACCGCGCTGCGCGACATCGGCCGCTCCGTGCGGATCGACTTCGACCCGGACCCGGACCCGGACGTCCCGATCCGCCTGACCTACACCGAGTACATCGGCGCCGTCGCCATGATCACGTCCGCCGGTTTCCCCCGCGAGCGCCCGGTCGACGAGGCCTGGCAGCACTTCCACGGCTGGCGCGTCAACTACGAGGCGCTGGCCTACGAACTCGCCCGCCGCGGCGACGCCGTCCCCGCCCTGTGGACCGGGCCGCGCGACTTCCACGCCCCCGTCATCCCTCCGGCCCGCCCCACCGACCGCCGCCCGGGCCCGACCAACCCCACCCTGCCGTCGGTCTGACCTCCGTCGACGGGCGTCAGACCGCGACCGGTGCGCCCGTGGCCAGGGAGTGGTCGGCGCCGGCCAGGATTTCGACCACGCGCAGGCCGAACTCCGCGTCGCAGGGGTGCGGTTGGCCGGTGGCGGCCGAGGCCTGGAGGGCGTCCAGGGCGCGGTGCAGGGCGGCGGCCGGGCCCTCGCCGCGCTCGGGCAGGTGGGCGATGCCGTGCTCGCCGCGCAGTTCCAGGTCGGCGCCACCGGCGCCGACCGGCGCGGTCAGGCTCAGCGCCAGGGTGCTGGAGGCGCCGTCGGCGTGCCGCAGCACCAGGTGGACGGTGTCCAGCGGGCCGGCCACCGCCGTGACCTGCGTCGCGTCGCCGAGCACCGGCAGCAGCACCGACAGCGCGTGCGGGCCGACGTCCCACAGCGCGCCCTTCTCCTCGCGCCACGGCGAGGCCGCGTACGGGCTGGTGCTGCCGGGGGCGAACACCGAGCCGAGCCAGTCCGAGCGGCCGGTGAACCAGCCGCCCAGCGCCGCCTGCTGCTCGATCCACGGGATCTGCTCCCCGCCGAAGCGGACGGTGAAGAAGACCACGGAGGCGACCCCGTGGGCCCGGACGGCCTCGGCCACGGCCTGCGCGTCCGGCACGGTCAGCGCGACCGGCTTGTCCAGCAGCAGGTGGCAGCCCGCCTCGGCGGCCCGAACCGCGAGGCCCGCCTGCACGGTCGGCGGCAGCGCGATCGAGACCGCGTCCACCTCGGCGAGCAACTGGTCGAGGTCCGCGTAGCCGGGGACGCCGTACGCCCCGCCGAGGGCCGTGGCCGCCTCGGGCCGGCGGGCCCAGACGCCGGTGAACTCCAGCCCGGGGTGCTCGGCGAGGACGGGTGCGTGCACCCGCTCCGCCCAGGGGCCGGCGCCCAGCAGTCCGATCCGCACGATGTCTCCGTTCCTCCGTGGTACTTGAAAAGGTTCAGCCCTGTACGCGGGCCAGCGTGAAGCCGTCATAGCCCTTGCTGCCGACCGTCTGCACCGACGTGGCGGTGACCCTCGGCTCGGCGGCGATCAGATCGTGCAGGGCCCGGGTGCCGACCACGGCCGGGTCGGTGCTGTCCGCGTCGGCGACGGCGCCGCTGCGCACCACGTTGTCGACGATGATCAGCGAGCCCGGCCTGGTCAGCTGGAGCGCCCGCCGGAAGTACTCGGGGTTGCTGGGCTTGTCCGCGTCGATGAAGACCAGGTCGAAGGGCTCCACGCCCTGCTCCACCAGCGCGGCCAGCGAGTCGGCGGCCCGGCCGAGCCGCACCTCGGCGACCTTCTCCAGCCCTGCGCGCGCGATGTTTCCCCGGGCGACCTCGGCGTGCTTCGGGTCGATCTCCAGGGTGATCAGGGTGCCGTCCGCGGGCAGCGCCCGGGCGAGCCAGATCGCGCTGTACCCGCCGAGCGTGCCGACCTCCAGGATCCGCCGCGCGCCCTGGGTCAGCGCCAGCAGGTGCAGCAGCTTGCCCTGGTTGGGGGCGACGGCGATCTTCGGCAGCCCGGCCGCGTCGGCGGCGGCGGCCGCGGCGTCCAGCGCCGGGTCGTGCCCCACCAGCTGCTCGGAGAAGTACGCGTCCACGGCATCCCACGTCGACTGGGTCATCGGGCCCTCCAGTTGTGCATGATCGGCAGGTACCCGCCGATGCTACTCCGGGGGCCCGACAGCCCCGCCGTGCTCAGTGCAGACGCCTCGTCACTCCGCTTACTCCGCTCACTCCGCGACGGGCGCCTTGGCGGCGGTCGCCGCGGCGGCCGCCTCCTCCGCCTCGATCTTGGCGTGGGTCTTGGCGGCCCGGCGCTTCATGAACCAGGCCGAGGCGCCGCCGATCAGCACCGCCGCGGCCAGGCCCGCCCAGGAGAACCGGGACAGCCAGGGCTCGATGCTCTTGCCGACCTTGTAGACCAGCAGTGTCGTGCCGCCGGCCCAGACGATGCCGCCCAGCACGTTGGCGATCAGGAACTTCCAGTACGGCATCTTCAGCGCGCCGGCGAGCGGCCCGGCGAAGATGCGCAGCAGGGCGATGAAGCGGCCGAAGAAGACCGCCCACATCCCCCACTTCTGGAAGGAGCGCTCGGCGGTCGCCAGGTGGGACGGCCCGAAGTGCTTGGGGAACTTCCGTCCGAGCTTCTCGAACAGCGGCTTGCCGCCCTTGCGGCCGATCGAGTAGCCGATCGAGTCGCCGATGATCGCCCCGAGGATCGCGACCACCGCGATCCACTCCGGGCTCACCACACCCTTGACCGCCATCAGGGTGGCCGTGACCAGCGCGATCTCGCCGGGCAGTGGGATGCCCAGCGACTCCAGCCCGATGATCAGGCCGACCAGGGCGTACACCGCGGTCGGTGGGACGCTCTCGATCCAGGCGTCGATGTGCAAGGCCAGTACCTCCGTGGCAGGTCGGAGCCGGCGCGGCCCTCAGCGGTGCCGCACGCCGGTTCCGGCAGTTGTCCGATGGCGGCAACGCGGCCGCTTCCCCATAAGGGCAGCCTAACGTGCCGGGCGGCCTGTCCCCCCGGCCGATCACCCGTGGTTACGACGTGCGGTGGTGCCCCATGGTTCCCGCGTGACCAGCCGTTCTTCAAGATCCGGCAAAGCGAAGTGCGACCACGGACGGCCGCGCGTTCACCCGGCGCACGAGCGGCAGCAGGGCGCGGAGCAGGCCCCGCCCGCCCTCCGGGTACACCTCGCGCACGTCGGTCACCGCCGGGTGCGCGGTGGCCAGCTTGCCGCGCTCGTCCGCGTCCATGCCGAACGGCATCGGCGGGGCCTGGTAGTGCCGGGTCCGCAGCTTGCCCTGGACGGTCCGGGCGCTGAACCAGCGCGGCACCGCGTCCAGCACCATCGACCCGCCGGGGAACCGCTCGGCGCAGGCCGCGATCAGTGCCCGCACCTCCTCCGGCCGCAGGTACATCAGCAGGCCCTCGGCGCAGATCATCACCCCGTGGGCCGGATCCACCTCGTCCATCCAGCCCGGGTCGGTGACCGGGCAGGCGAGGATCCGGCGCCGCTCGTCCGGCGGCAGCAGCCGCTCCCGCAGCGCGGCCGTCTCCGGCAGGTCCACCGACAGCCAGTCCGCCCGGCCGTTGTCGACCCGCCACGCCTGGGTCTCCAGGCCGTCCCCGAGGCCGACCACGGTGCCGCGCGGGCAGCGGGTCAGGAAGTCCGCCACCTCACGGTCGAAGCAGGCCGCCCGCAGCGCCTGCAACTGGCTGACCAGCGCGCCCTCCCCGAAGCGCTCCGCGAACGGGAAGTCGATCCGATCGACCAGCTCGACCGCCTTCGGGTCCTCCAGCACCGTGTCCGGCCGACGTGCCTCCACCGCGCGGTGCCACAGCGTCCACAACGCCGTCTCCGGCACCTCCGCCAACTCCGGCCGCTCCCCGCCGTTCATCGCTCACTCCTTCGGATGTGCTCCGCGCTGGACCTGCTCCGCGCCGGACGTGTTCCGCGCTCGGCGTGCTCCACGCTCCGGCCCGAACCCGCCGATTCTGACACCCCGGACGCGGGGACGCTCGGGCCGCCGCGCCGCTCAGCCGATGCTGAACGCGCCGTCCGGCGGGGGCGGGGAGTCGGTGGCGTCGGCGTCCGTGACCGGGGCGGTGCGGCCGACCAGGGCGGCCAGGTCGGCGCCGTCGGTGAGGCGGGCCGGGAAGATGTCGCCGGCCAGCAGCCGGGTGAGCTCGGCGGCCGGGAGCGGCGCCGTCGAACCGGCGAGCAGGATGTTGCCGTACCGGCGGCCGCGCAGCACCGGGGCCTCGGCGACCAGGCAGGTGTACGGGAACACCGCGCCGACCGTCGCGGCCTGGGCCCGGGCGAAGGCCAGCGGCGGGCCGTCGGCCAGGTTGGCGGCGTAGCAGCCGCCGGGGCGCAGGGCGGCGGCGGCCAGCCGCAGGAACTCCACCGAGGTGAGGTGGGCGGGGGTGCGCGAGCCGTGGAAGACGTCCGCGATGACCAGGTCCCGGCTGCCGGGCGGGGTCTCGGCGAGGGCGGCGCGGGCGTCGCCGACGGTCGCGGTGATGTCCGCGCCGGGCCCCTGCCAGGGCAGGTGCTCGGCGACCAGGTCGAGCAGCGGCCCGTCCACCTCGACCACCCGCTGGCGCGAGCCGGGGCGGGTGGCGGCGAGGTAGCGGGGCAGGGTGAGCGCGCCGCCGCCGAGGTGCAGCACGTCCAGCGGCTGCCCGGCGGGGGCGAGGGCGTCGGCGAGGTGGCCGAGCCGCCGGGTGTACTCGAACTCCAGGTGGGTCGGGTCGGCGAGGTCGACGTAGGACTGCGGGGTGCCGTCCAGGGTGAGCAGCCAGCCGCCGTCCCGGTCGAGGTCCGGCATGAGCTTGGCGAAGCCGAGGTCGGTGTGGCGCCCGACCGGCACCGGCTCGTCTGTCACCGGCTCGTCCGTCACCGGCTCGTCCGTCACGCGCTCTCCCCCACGGCCTGGGCGTCCACCGGCCGGACGTCCGCCAGTCGGACGTCGAGGTAGGCGGCGAGCCAGCGGTCCAGTTCGGCGAAGGCCTCGGTGCGGGCGGCCTCGCCCGAGAGCACCAGGTCGTGCATGCCGCCCTCGATCCGGACGATGGTGACGTGCCGGCCCAGTCGCGGGCCCTGGCCGGCGATGTCGTCGGCGCGCAGCACGGCGTCCGCGTGGTGCAGGGCGTTGTGCCACTTGGTGGTCGCGATCGACTTGGTCGACGCCATCAGCAGCACCGGCACGTCGATCCCGAGCCCGTGCCGCAGCTGCCGGTGGCCCTGGTGGATGGCGGCCAGCCAGCCCGCGTACAGCGGGAAGCCCTCGGCGGGCTTGAGGGCGAGGTCGAAGTCCCACTCACCCCGGTGGTCCTTGTGCAGGCTGTGCGTGTAGTGCGGGTTGAGCGTCGACGGCAGCACGCGGGTGGGCGCCAGTCGGCCGATCGCGGTGACGGCCGGGCCGCCGACGGTCCGCACGGCGGGCGCGGCCGGCATCGACAGGAACGGGCTGTTCAGGAACAGCCCCTCCACCAGGCCGCGCCCCGAGCGCCGCCCCGCCCACAGCGCGCCGATCAGCCCGCCGGTGGAGTGCCCGTTCAGCAGCAGCCTCCGGTGCCCATCCACCTCGCGGATGATCCGCACCGCCTCGTCGATCTCCTCGTCGTACTCGGCGAGGTCGCGCACGAAGTTCGGCGACTGGTGCGGGCGCAGGGAGCGGCCGTACTTGCGCAGGTCCAGGGCGTAGAAGGAGAACCCGAGCGCGGCGAAGTGGTCGGCGAGGTTGGTCTGGAAGAAGTAGTCGTTGTACCCGTGGATGTACAGCACGGCCCGCTCCGCCCCCGGCACCAGACGGCGCACCAGCGTCGCGCAGACCTCCCCCTCGGCGTCCGGCCGCAGCGTCAGCTCGGCCGTCTCGTAGGGGGCACCCAGGATGTCTTCCCGAAACTCCATCTGCGCCGCACCCGTCCTCATCCTCGACCTGCCGTCCGTCGCAGGTGCTCTTGATCCAGGACCCCGACAATACCGGCCGGTAGCCCGGGGCTGCCTGTCGGGCGGCGCTCTGCGGGGCACCGGTGTGACCCGGCCGTCCGCGCCTCCTGATCGCTCCCCGTGCGCCTGCTGTGCGCCGGTGGTCATGTGGAACGCTACCCGGACAGATCCAACTCCGGTTGTCACGCAGGCGAGTTGAGGAGAACACATGCCGCAGGCCGGCCACACCGATCCGTCGCTGTACCGTTCGGCCGCCGAGGCGATCGCCGCGCCACCGGAGACGCTGGCGTACGTCGCCGGGTTCGACCGGGCCGGGGAGCGGCCGGACGCACTGCTCACCGTGGACACCGATCCGGCCTCGGCGAGCTACGGGAAGGTCCTCAACTTCGCCGAACTTCCGACACTGGGCGACGAGTTGCACCACTTCGGCTGGAACGCCTGCTCCAGCGCACTGGCGCACGCCTGCCACGAGAACCCCGAGCGGCGCTACCTCCTCCTCCCGGGCCTGCGCTCCTCGCGGCTGCACGTGATGGACACCCGGCCCGACCCCGTCCGGCCGCGCCTCGTCAAGACCGTCGAGGCGGCGGAACTCGCCGCCAAGGCCGGCTACTCGCGCCCGCACACCCTGCACTGCGGACCGGACGGGGTGTTCCTGTCCTGCCTGGGCAGCGGGGACGGGAACGACGGGCCCGGCGGGGTGGCGCTGCTGGACCACACCACCTTCGAGGTGCTGCGCGCCTGGGAGACGGAGCGCGGGCCGCAGCACTTCGCGTACGACGTCTGGTGGCACCTGGGGACGAACGTGGGGGTGACCAGCGAGTGGGGCACGCCCTGGATGGTGGAGGGCGGGGTCGTCCCGGAGCTGCTGCTGGGCCGCAAGTACGGGCACGCGCTGCACTTCTGGGAGCTGGACTCGGGGCGGCACCTGCAACGGGTCGACCTCGGCGACCAGTACCAGATGGTGCTGGAGCTGCGCCCGGCGCACGATCCGCAGGCGGAGTGGGGCTTCGCCGGGGTGGTGACCAACGTCGAGGACCTGTCCGCCTCGGTCTGGCTCTGGTACCGGGAGGGCCCGGCGTTCACTGCGCGCAAGGTGATCGAGATCCCCGCCGAGCCCGCCAAGACGGAGGACCTGCCGCCCGCGCTGCAACCGTTCGGCGCGGTGCCGCCGCTGATCACGGACATCAACCTGTCGGTGGACGACCGCTGGCTGTACGTGTCCGCGTGGGGCACCGGCGAGCTGTTCCAGTACGACGTGTCGGATCCGTTCCACCCCAGACTCGCCGACTCGGTGCGGCTGGGCGGGGTCGTCGCCCGCACCCCGCACCCGGCCGCGCCGGGACGCCCACTGAGCGGCGCCCCGCAGATGGTCGAGATCAGCCGGGACGGGCGCCGACTCTACCTCACCAACTCCCTCTACGGCGCCTGGGACGACCAGTTCTACCCGGACGGCATCGAGCCGTGGATCGTCAAGCTGGACGCCGACACCGAGGCGGGCGGGTTGAGCGTCGACGAGCGCTTCTTCCCGCACGGCGCCGACTTCCGGGGCCTACGGGTGCACCAGACCCACCTCGCGGGCGGCGACGCCTCCTCGGACTCCTACTGCTACCGGTAGGACGTCCAGCGGCCCGTACGGCCTACCGGTAGGACGTACCACTACCGGTAGGCCGTACGGCTAGCGGGCGAGCGCCTGGTCGTAGCGGACCTGGGCCAGGGGCAGCCCGGCGGCGAGCAGTTCGGAGCGGACGGAGGCGACCATGCCGGCCGGGCCGCTGACGCAGGCGAGGTGCTCGCGCCAGTCCCCGGCGCCCGCGACGGCGTCGGCGAGCCGGCCTGCGGTGACCGGGGTGAGCGCCAGCCAGGGCTTGTGCAGGCCGAGTTCGGAGAGCGCGGACCAGTCGTAGAGGTCGCCGCGGTCCCGGGCGCCGACGAACAGGTGGACGCGGCGGCCGCGCGGGCGCCGGGCGGCCTGCTGCTCGACGATGGCCTTCATCGGGGCCAGGCCGGTGCCGCCGGCGACCAGCAGCAGGTCGCGGGTGTCGTCCTCGGGCAGCAGGCCGCCGCGCGGCGGGCCGAGGCGCAGCCGGTCGCCGACGGCGGTGCGTTCGACGAGGGCCGCGCTGACCCCGTCCGGCCCGGTGCGCCGGACGTGGAACTCCAACTCGTTGTCGGTGCGCGGCGCGCAGCCCATCGAGTACTGCCGCCAGGTGTGCGGGAGCGTCGGGTGCTCGACCGTGCCGTACTGTCCGGCCCGGTACGGGTAGGGCTCGCCGGTGCGCACGCGCAGGACGGCGAGGTCGGGGCGGCGGCGCTCGTGGCCGGTCACCACGGCGTGCCAGTACGGGGGTTCGGTGAGCGCGGAGTCGGCGCCGGCCGTCATCGCCGCGACGGCGAAGCGCAGCATCCGGACCCAGGCCGCTTCCATCTCCTCGGTCCACCGGGCGGCCGCCCGGTGCCGGATCGCCGCGCACAGGGCCTCCTCGAAGGCCTCGTAGTGGACCGGCCGGACGCCCAGTTTGCGGTGGTCGCGCCCGAGTTGGCGCAGGGTCGAGGCCAGTTCGGCCGGGTGGTGGAGGTGGTCCACCAGGTGGCGGAGGATCCGCTCCAGGTGGGCCTGCTGGAACTCCATCGAGGCGGGGAAGAGCGGACGCAGGTAGGGGCGGCGGCGGAACATCACCGCGTAGAGGTGATCGATCAGTTCGGAGAGCGGTTCGAGCAGGCCGAGGTCGCGCCGGATCAGCCGTTGGTCGGCGGCGCCGTCGTAGCCACCTGGCCCGCCGGTGCCACCGGTGCCGCCGTACGCGCCGGCGCCGACGCCGGCCGGATCGGGCCCGAACGGCGAGGTCGGGGTGAGGAGTTGGCGGCGTAGCCGCATCGCGTGGTGGCGGGCGATCAGCCGGTCGTACTCGGCGGTGGTGCCGCTGGTGGTGGTGTCCATGACCCGTCCAGTCAATCGCCGCCCGGTTACCGGCGAGAAGGGCCGATGGCCCCGATCGGACCCGGGACCATCGACCCCTTGACGGGAAGACCCGGCGGGAGGGCCCGGCGGGGAGGCCTCGCGGGAGGGCCCGACGGGGAGGCCCGACGGGAAGGCCGGGCAGGGAGGCCCCGCGTCGCTACCGGGCGGGATCGGCCGGGGTCGCCTCGGCGGGCTCGGGGTGGAACTCGGTGGCCGCCCAACTGGCCAGCAGGCGCAGGGATTCGGCGGAGCTGGAGCCGGGCTCGGCGTGGTAGGTGACGAGCACCTGGTCGACGTCCCCGGCCGGGCGCAGCGTCTCGTACTGGAGGTTGAGCCGGCCGACCACCGGGTGGTGCAGCCGCTTGGTGCCGTGGCCCTTGTCCTGGATGCTGTGGGTGGCCCAGAGGCGGCGGAAGTCGGCGCTCTTGAGGGAGAGTTCGCCGATCAGCGAGGCGAGCCTGGGGTCGTCCGGATCCCGTCCGGCGTCCAGCCGCAGCATGCCGACGACGTCGGTGGCCTTGCCGTCCCAGTCCTCGTAGAGCTCGCGGGAGGCCGGTTCGAGGAAGAGCTGCCAGGCCATGTTGCGCTGCTCGGGCGGCATCGCGGCGAAGTCGCCGAGCAGGGCGGTGCCGAGCCGGTTCCAGCCGATGATGTCCAGGCGCCTGCCGAGGACGTACGCGGGCACGCAGTCCATCGCGTCCAGGAGCTGCTGGAGCGCGGGCCGGACCCGCTGCGGGCGGGCGGCGGCCCGGCCGGGGCGACGGCGGGCGGGCCTGGTGAGCCGGCCGAGGTGCTCGCGCTCGGCGGGGCTGAGCCGCAGCACGCGGGCGATGGCGTCCAGGACGGCGGCGGAGACGCTCTCGCCGTGGCCCTGTTCGAGCCGGGTGTAGTAGGCGGTGCTGACTCCGGCGAGCAGGGCCAGCTCCTCGCGGCGCAGGCCGGGCACCCGCCGCCGGGTGGTGCTGTCCGGCAGGCCCACGTCCTCGGGCCGCAGCCGGGCGCGGCGGGATCGGAGGAACTCGCTGAGTTCGGTGCGCTGGTCCATGTCTGCAGTATGCGGGGGATCCGGGCGGCGGGGGCGGGGGGAAGGGTGATACCGCCGTGCGTACGTTCCGTGGTCGTACGTCCGGGGTCCCTAGGCGTGGCGTACGTACGAAAGGCTCTGGTCTGGCTGGTCGCGCCGCACCGACGCAGGCTGGAAGCATGACGAACTCGACGAACGCAACGACGACGAGCACCACCGAGGGCACCACCCGCACGGTCGCCGCCTACGCCGCGGCGCGGCCCGACTCCCCGCTGGAGAAGACCACCGTCACCCGCAGGGCGGTGGGCGAGCACGACATCGTGATCGACATCAAGTTCTGCGGCATCTGCCACTCCGACATCCACCAGGTCGGCGAGGACTGGGGCACCGGCATCTTCCCGATGGTCCCGGGCCACGAGATCGCGGGCGTGGTCACCGAGGTCGGCCCGGGCGTCACCCGCTGGCAGGCCGGCGACCGGGTCGGAGTCGGCTGCATCGTCGACTCCTGCCGGGAGTGCGACAACTGCCGGGCCGGCCTCCAGCAGTACTGCACCGGCCAGGGCGGCACCGTCTTCACCTACAACAGCGTCGGCCACGACGGCCTGCCGACCTACGGCGGCTACTCCTCGAAGCTGGTCGTCGACGAGGCGTACGCGCTGCGCATCCCCGACAACCTGCCGCTGGACGCCGCCGCGCCGCTGCTGTGCGCCGGCATCACGCTGTACTCGCCGCTCGCGCACTGGGGCGCCGGGCCGGGCAGGAAGGTCGCGATCGTGGGCCTCGGCGGGCTCGGCCACATGGGCGTGAAGCTCGCCCACGCCATGGGCGCGGAGGTCACCGTGCTCAGCCAGTCGCTGCGCAAGCGCGAGGACGGGCTGAAGCTCGGCGCCGACCACTACCGGGCCACCTCCGACCCGGCCACCTTCACCGAGCTCGCGGGCACCTTCGACCTGATCGTCAACACGGTCTCCGCCGACCTCGACCTGAGCGCCTACCTCGGCCTGCTGCGCACCGACGGCACCATGGTGCAGGTCGGCGCGCCGGAGAAGCCGGTCACGGTGAACGCGCACGCGCTGCTCTCCGGCCGCCGTTCGCTGGCCGGTTCGATGATCGGCGGGCTGCCGGCCACCCAGGAGATGCTGGACTTCTGCGGCGAGCACGGCATCACCGCGGAGATCGAGCTGATCCGCGCCGAGCAGGTCAACGAGGCCTACCAGCGGGTGCTGGCCGGCGACGTCCGGTTCCGCTTCGTGATCGACGCCGCGACGATCTGACCGTCACGGCCCGACCCCGCACTCCCCCGTGCCCCGACGCCCCGCCCCCTGGTGCTCTCCCATCACCAGGGGGCGGGCGCCGTCGGGGCGCCTCGGGCTAGACCCCGGCCGGGTCGGCCCCGGCCCCGGCCGTGCCCGCTCGGGACGACCGGCGTTCCTGGCGCCGGTCCTCCCGCCGCTGCCGCCCCCGGCGCAGCGGCTGATCGGGCAGCCAGCCGAAGGTGAGGCAGGCGCCCACCAGTCCGAGCAGCATCCCGATCACGAAGCCGCCCAGGTTGGAGGTGAGCCAGCTCGCCAGCGCGGCGAGCACGGCGAGGACGGAGTAGAACAGCCGCTGGGCCGGGTTGAACAGGATCAGCAGGCCGCACAGCACCATCACCGCCGGCACCAGGTAGCCCGCCAGCCCCTGCATCCCGATGTGCAGGACGACGGGCAGCGGGGCACGCAGGGTGAACAGGATCTCGGCGCCGCCGAACAGCACCAGCAGCCCGCCCCAGAACGGCCGCTGGCCCCGCCAGTCGCGTTTGACCGGTCGGGTGGTGGCGGGAGCGGGGGCGGGAGCCGTCCCCACGGCCCCCTCCGCGACGCCCTCGCCGGAACCGGCCGGCTCCGGTACGGACTCCGTCATGGTCAGCAGCCCTGGGAGCTGAAGCTCAGCCGCAGGTTGGGCAGTTTGAACCCGACGGCGGTGCTCGCGTAGTTGTGCTGCTTGAGGTGCGTCAGCACGACGGTGTCGGCCTGCTGCCCGAAGACGCCCGGGTTGCCCTTGCCCGCGTTGCCGGCCTTGGTGTAGGTGCTGGCGTCGCCGCCGATCTCGATGTTGGTGAACTCCGCGTCACCGGACAGCATGTCGGAGTCGGTGGTGAGGTCGGTGGCGGAGACGGGGGTGCCGGCGTCGCCGGCGTGGATCACCAGGTTGACGCCACCGAGGTCCACGCTCTGGCACAGGTTGGTGATCTCGGCCTTCTTGATCGCCGAGACCGCGACCAGCACCTGACCGCCGGTGGAGCCCTGGTTGGGGCTGTCGGGGATCATCGAGTCCAGGCTGCCGAACTGGGCGAAGCCCTTGCCGTCGAGCTTGTCCGCGGTGATCGTGAACGGCATGCCGCTGATGGAGAACTGGGCGGCGAGTACGCCCTGGGCGGTGAGGGCCATCAGGACGGCGCCCGCCGCGACGGCCGGAACGGCCATCCAGGCGCTGCGCTTGAGCCGTACCCGCCCTCTCCTGGTGCCGGTCGGCGTCTCCGGGGTCTCGGCCGCGGCGGCGGCGTCCTCGGACATGGCCATGTGTGCTCCCTGTTGGGTGGGTGGGATGTGCAGGCACTGGCACGGTGCCCTGGCGCGGACAGCGTTCCACGGCCCGACCGGGCCGCCCGCCCCTCGGCAGCGGGGCGGGCACGGTCAGGCCGCGCTTTGAGTAACTGGGAAGCTACTGCCCGGTAGTGGCCGGGTCAATACGGGTGCACGAAGGATCTTCACCGATCGGCAACCCGAGCCGGACGGCCGCCTGCGCCGGGCCGAGGAAGGGCGCGAGACAGAACATGCTCAACACCGGCAGGAGTTCCGGAAGTTGAACCGTCCGACCGGAGTCGATCCGCCGGTAGAGCGCGCTGTAGACCCCGCCCACCACGGCATCCACCAGCTCCACAACCCGCACACCGCCCAGCGGTTGGGGCACCTCGGCGAAGAACGCCCGGAACCGGGTGAGGAGTTGGTCCCGCTCGCGGCGGCCGGCCGGTCCGACCGCCTCGATCTCGATCACCGCCATGGTCGCGAAGGCCGGTGTCCCCGCCAACAGATGGAGCATCGCGCCGAGCGCCTGCCGGATCCCGGCGCACCAGTCGGACTCCGCCGCGAAGGCCGCCGCCATCCGTCGGAGAACCACCCCGGTGCCGTGCCGGTGCGCGGCCAGGAAGGCGTCCTCCTTGCCGCTGAACAGCTCGTAGAAGACCGGCCTGGTCACCCCGGCCGCGCGGCAGATGTCGCTGACCGTGGCGTGCTGGTAGCCGCGCGCGGCCACCGTCTGGACCAGCCCGTCGAGCAGCCGCTCGCGCTGGGTCGCGGCCACCACGCCCGGGGGCAGCCGGCTCGGGCCGCGCTTGATGGACCGGGCTGGGTCACGACCGGCCCGCGCGCCCGGCAGCAGGATCACGTCGGCACTTCGGAGGTGTTTCCGTTCCATCACCAACTCCTGTTACCTGTATTGACATTGACGCAACATCGGGTTTACAACACTG
The DNA here is from genome assembly GCF_040685715.1 of Kitasatospora sp. NPDC088264. Lineage (NCBI taxonomy): Bacteria > Bacillati > Actinomycetota > Actinomycetes > Kitasatosporales > Streptomycetaceae > Kitasatospora > Kitasatospora sp. NPDC088264. The sequence goes on along the minus strand of NZ_JBFBIR010000020.1, from coordinate 96,432 downwards.
ACAGGTTTCCAACCGGTGGGCGACCCTGTCACCACCGGACGACCTCCAGGGGCTCCGGCGGCCCCGGGCGAGCAGCCCGGGCCACGGGACCACGAGCGGACGCAGGCCCGCGGCGGTGGCAGCCGCCGACGTGCACTCCTGCACTCGCAGCGCACGTCCGCACCTTCACACCGCTGTGCCGTACGAGCGGGCCCGTGGCGCCGGGCCCGCCGCACCACGGCCCCGCGAAGCCCCCGGCACGCCATGCCCACGCACCTCCCCCGCCGTGCACGCCACCACACCCGCACCGCGGGCCACCCCCACCCGTCTCCGCACGGAGAGAGGTCACCCTCATGCGCTTTCGCCGCACGCTCGGTACCGCGGCCCTCGCCGCCCTCGCCTTCACCTGCGCCGCCGTCGCACCCGCCCAGGCCGACGGCTCCGCGGTGCTGACCACCGGCAGCAGCAGCGGCCCGGACGTCGCCGTCGGCGACGTCCTCACCGCCAGTCTGGTCTCGGGCACCACCGCCACCTTCTACAGCAGCGCCAGCGGAACGAGCGGCATCAGCTGTGCCAACTCGGCCTTCTCCGCCACCGTGACGGCCAACCCGGCCGCCCCCGGCAGCGCGGTCGAGCAGCTCAACACCCAGACCTTCGGCTCCTGCTCCTCCAACGTCCTCGGCGTCACCGGCGTCAAGAGCATCACCGTCAACAACCTGCCGTTCACCAACACCGTCGGCGACGGCCCCGGCAACCCGGTCGCCCTCACCCCCGGCGCGGCCGGCGCGATGAAGACCACGGTCGTGCTCAGCACCATCCTCGGCAGCGTCAACTGCGTCTACCAGACCACCACCGGCATCTCCGGCACCACCTCGAACACCGGCAACACCATCGGCTTCACCTCCCAGCCGTTCAACCTGGTCTCCGGCTCGGGCCTGTGCTTCTCGACCGGCTACTTCAGCGCCACCTACGGCCCGGTCACCGACACCTCGGTGGCGGGCAGCCCGCTCATCTTCGTCAACTGACGACCCGAGGGGCCTTCGTCGACTGACGTCCGGTCAGACGTCGTCAACTGACGGCCGACCGGCGGGAACAGACGAGCGGCGTACGGCGACCGCGGTCGCCGTACGCCGCTCCGGCGCGCCCGCACGCCCGCCAGGTGATCCAGAAGCACGCCCCGCCGCCGGCCCGGCTCAGCCCTCGCCACCCGCCGAATCCCCCGAGACGGCGAAGTGACCGGCCGGTAGGGTGCTGCCGCACGGACACGGCCGACAGGAACGGGGCGGGCAGATGAGCGGCAGCGGCGACGGCACGGGGTTCTTCGCATCGGTGGCGGACACCGCCGACCAGCTGGCCGCCACCGGCTACCTGGCCTCCACCGCCGTGGCCACCACCGTCTTCCTCGCCGACCGGCTCGGCAAGCCGCTGCTGGTCGAGGGCCCGGCCGGGGTCGGCAAGACCGAACTCGCCAAGGCGGTGGCCGCGATCGGCCGGGCCCGGCTGGTCCGGCTCCAGTGCTACGAGGGCATCGACGAGGCCCGCGCGCTCTACGAGTGGAACCACGCCAAGCAACTGCTGCGGATCACCGCCGGCCGCGACGAGGGCTGGGACCAGGCCCGCACCGACATCTTCGGCGAGGAGTTCCTGCTCACCCGCCCGCTGCTCACCGCCATCCGCGGCGACGAGCCCACCGTGCTGCTGATCGACGAGATGGACAAGGCCGACGTCGAGGTGGAGGCGCTGCTGCTGGAGGTGCTCAGCGACTTCCAGGTCACCGTGCCCGAACTCGGCACCATCGCCGCGAGCCGCCGCCCCTTCGTGCTGCTCACCTCCAACGCCACCCGTGAACTGTCCGAGGCACTGCGTCGACGCTGCCTCTTCCTCCACCTCGACTACCCGGACGCCGAGTTGGAGCGGCAGATCGTCCGGCGCAAGGTGCCCGGCCTGGACGACACGCTGGCCGCCTCGCTGGTCCGGGTGGTCGGCGCGCTGCGCGCGATGGACCTGCGCAAGGCGCCGTCCGTCGCCGAGACCATCGACTGGGCCCGCACCCTGCTGGCCCTCGGCGCGGACACCCTCGACGAGGCGGTCGTCCAGGACACCCTCGGGGTGATCCTCAAGCACCAGGACGACATCCGGAAGGCCGCGCAGAAGCTCACCCCCGCATGACCACCGCCCCGCCCCCGGCCGACACCGCCGCCCGGCTCACCGGCCTGGTCCGCGCGCTGCGCGGGCACGGCCTGCGGATCGGCCCCGCCGAGACGGTCGACGCGGCCGCCGTCCTCGACGTCCTCGGATTCGCCGACCGCGAGCAGATGCGGGCCGGCCTGGCCGCCGCGCTGCTGCGCTCGGACACCCAACGGGCCCTCTTCGACGCCACGTTCGACCTGTTCTTCCCGCTCGGCGTCGGCACCCCCGAGGCCGTCCGCGCCGACCCGCCCGCACTCCCGGACGACCCCCGGCCACCGCGCCCCGGCCGCCCCGACCCGCTGCGCGACGACCTGCGCGAGCGCCTCGCCGCCGCCCTGGCCGCCGACGACCGGGCCGCCCAGGCCCGGCTGGCCGGCGAGGTGGTGGAGGCCTTCGGCCGGTACGGCGCCGGTGCCACGCCGGCCTCGGACGGCTGGTCGGCCCACCAGGCGCTCGGCCGGCTCGCCCCCGAGACCCTGCTCGCCCGGATCCTCGCCGCCCTGCGCGAGCGGGCCGCCGCCCCGGACCTGTCCGACCGCGTCCTCGCCGACGAGATCCGCCGCCGCATCCAGGACTTCCGCGCCCTGGTCGCCACCGAGGCCCGCCGCCGGGTCGCCGAACTGCGCGGCGCCGAGCGGATCGCCGAACGCGCCGTCGCACCCACCGCCGACCGGATCGACTTCCTCGCCGCCGGCCGCGACCAGCTCGCCGAACTGCGCCGCACCGTCCACCCGTTGGCCCGCAAGCTGGCCACCCGGCTGGCCGCCCGGCGCCGCCGCGCCGCACGCGGACGGATCGACCTGCGCCGCACCCTGCGTCGCTCGCTGTCCACCGGCGGGGTGCCGCTGCGCCCTGCCTACCGGCTGCGCCGCCCGGCCCGGCCGGAACTCGTGCTGCTGTGCGACGTCTCCGGCTCGGTGGCCGGATTCGCCGACTTCACCATGCTGCTGGTGCGGGCGATGAGCGAACAGTTCAGCAAGGTGCGGGTGTTCGCCTTCGTGAGAGCCTGTTTTCATTCATCCGGGCGGCATCTGCCCAGGTCAGGAATCGAACAGGGATGATCTCAGGTGCCGTCGGCGACCCGGAGCGGGGTGGGGAGGAGGAACAACCGGCCTGTGGTGGCGGACTGGAAGTCGAGGACGCTGGTGAACGGGCCGGTGATCAGCGGCAGAGTGCGGTGCGCGCGGACCGTACGGCTCCACTCGCGGGTGGTGGCGATATCGCCGTCGAACCAAGTCAGGCGGCCACCGGGCCGGCGGATGGTCAGCCAGGGGGGCGGTCCGGGTACTGGTTGAAGTCTGTGATCGTGTGACCTGGGCCCTGGGCCCTGGGCCCTGGACATCGAAGCTCGGCGAGGACGCGAAGTCGGCAGCAGCCGGCCCCAGCGGCGGCCCATCGACGGAGGGCTGGCGCTGGGGCCGATGGCCTGAGCACCCTAACCCGATTGCTCACCGGTCCAGGGGAGGCCAAGGCAGAACATGCCAGGGCGGGGCCGGGTCAGCTGTTGCCACCGCTGTTGCCACCGCCGTTGTTGCCACCGCCATTGTTGCCACCGCCATTGTTGCCACCGCCACCACCAGTGGGGGGAGGCGAGAGCAGGCTGAGCAGGTTGCCCAGAACGCTGGGGGCGTAGACGTACGTGTTGCCGCAGTTGTTGGAGAATCCTGCGTCGTCGCCGACGACGCAGGCGATTCCGGAGTTTCCGCCGTGCCCGTGATCGCCGCCTGAGCTGGCGACAGCCCAACCCGCGTTCGTGAGCACGAGACCGGTGACAGCGGCCGCGACGACCGCCATTTTCTTGATCACAATTTCTCCTCAGTGTGAGACTTTGTGTCATAGTCCCGGGGAATACGCTTGCTATCGCTCAGTGCGGACGCCTCTTTGCGCGTTTTGCGATGATTTCACTCCTTAAGCCCAAAAAATCAACTGGCCTTGACCATCAGGAAAGTGAGGCGACGAATCACATCACCCGCCGGGTGTTTGCTTCAGCGCGGCGAATCCTCTGACAGGCCGCCCGGGACCGTGGGAGAGTGAGGCGCCGGCCGGTGACTCGGGTTCTTCCCGGCCGCGTTCCCGACGGGGAACTTGAGAATGATCAGTGCCCGATCGGGGCGCGGGGATTGGGCTGGCCGGCCCTGCGGGACTGTCTTTGCGTGATGCGCCTGGTCATGAGGGTGATCGCGGCCCAAGTGATCAACGACTCGGAGTGCTGGATCAGCCGTTCGTAGTCCCTGGCGTGCTGGCGGGCGTGCATGATCCAGGCGATCGACCGCTCCACCACCCAACGGCGCTTGATCACGACGAAGCCCTTCACGCCCTTCGGCCGGCCGACGGTCTTGAGGGTCAGGTTCAGGTACTTCTTCGCCCAGCCGCCCAGCTTCGGGCCCGCGTAGCCGGAGTCGGCCCAGACGATCGTGATCTCCGGATGCATCAGCCGCAGCCGGAACAGCACTTCCTTCGCCGCGTCGCGGTCGGTCATGTCGGCCGGGGTGACCATGACGAACAGCGGCAGGCCGTGGGTGTCCACGACCAGGTGGCGCTTGCGGCCGTTATCTTGAGCCAGCACTTCCGTGTTCTTCATGTGTGTGAAGTCGCTGAGTACCTGTTTCTGAGGGTGTGCGAAGCGTTCGGCTGGGCCGGGAATCGAACGGGTGGTGTCTCGGGCGTGGGTCCGCGCGCTCGCGCTGCTGACCGGGGAGGCTGGGCCGGGTGAGCGTCGAGAGCGAGTTCCCGGTGAGCGCCGAGCAGGTCTATGCGGCCCTGGTCGCGCTGGGGGACGAGCCCGTACTCGATCCTGAACTGTGGCCGCAGGGTCCGGAGGAGGGAAACCGCCGGCGGCTGCTCGGCGTGCTGCTGGCCAGGGTCGAACTGGAGGTCACCGCCGCGACGAGGCTGGGGGTCGACCAGGACCAGGCCGAGGTGCTGCTCGGGTGGATGGACCAGACCGGCCCCGGCTCTGCGGTGTCGACCAACGCGCTGATCAACCGGTTGCAGCGCACTGGCGTGCAGCTCATGGGCCTTGACCAGGACGAGACGCCCCCGGGCCGGATGGCGTCGGCGATGGCGATCGCCGTCGCGGTGGACGCGCTCGGCGCCCACCTCCACTTCGAGGCCGGCGACGTGGACAGGGTCCGCCGGGGTCTCGGCCGGACGGAGGCGGCCCTCATCGAGATCCTGCGGAGCATCCACGACCTGCGGGCGGAGATCGGCGACGCGGAAGAGGAACCCGACTGAACCGAGACGGTCAGGTGCCGGCCGCGGGCCGGACCGGCGTGGTGAGGAGCAGAAGGCGGCCGGCCGCGGCGACGGGCCGGAAATCGAAGACGCTGGTGAACGGGCCGGAGATCAGCAGCAGCGCGCCGTGGACGTGGACGCGGTTTCGCCACTCCCGGGTGGCGGCGATCTCGCCGTCGAACCAGGTCAGGCCGCACGGGCGACGAACGGTCAGCCGGTAGCCGTCCAGGACGGTGGACCAGGCGCACTGCTGACCGGTGGTGAGGGCGGGGACGTCGTCGTGCGGGGCCCAGCCGTCTTCGGCGAGCAGGGGACGACCGGGGGCTGCGGGGACCACCAGGGCCGGACGGCGGTCGGGCATCAGCTCGGGCCAGGGCCGGCCTAAGCCGGTGCTGCTGATGATCTCCATGCGTGGCCCTTCCCCCAAGTCCGCCCGTTCACCCTGCTCGTCGGATGGATCACATCATCGGGCAGGAAGCGGCCCCGGTGTCGGCGAACCGGCTGACCGGCGCCGGGAGGTCGTGGGAGAGTAGGGGTCGGCCGGTTCTTCCGGCGGCTCCGGGTGGCGATCGGTTGGCCGACTCCGAGAACGATCAATCCCGCTGGGCCTCGCGGGACGCCGGCTGGCCCGAGCGCCTGGACTGCCGCTTGGTGATGCGCCTGGTCATCAGGGTGATCGCGGCCCAGGTGATCAGCGACTCGGAGTGCTGGACGAGGCGTTCGTAGTCGCGGGCGTGCCGGCGGGCGTGCATCACCCAGGCGTGCGAGCGTTCGACCACCCAACGGCGCGGCAGGACCACGAACCCCTTCGCGTCCTTGGGCCGGCTCACCGTCTTGATGGTGAGGTTCAGGTACTTCTTCGCCCAGCCGACCAGCTGCCCGGCGTAGGCGGAGTCGGCCCAGACGATCGTGATCTCCGGGTGCATCAGCCGCAGCCGGAACAGCACCTCCTTCGCGGCGTCGCGGTCGGTCATGTCGGCGGGGGTGACCATCACGAACAGCGGCAGGCCCTTCGTGTCCACCACCAGGTGCCGCTTCCTGCCGTTGATCTAATGGGCGGCAGGTGGCACGACTGGAGCCCGCTCGTCGCCGGCCGCCGGCGTCAGCACAACGTCCTCCGTTGATCCGGGCCCGTGAGCCCTCAAAGAAGACTGACGTGTGCTGACGCTCGCCGCTGACGACGAGCACCATCCCCTTGATGACCGATGATGATCATGGTTCAAGCCTCCTGCGGGGACCACCTCTTACGTGATCGGGAGCCACCAGCTCCGTTCGAGACTGAGGGCCCCGCAGGTCGCTGGGGTCATGAACGGCTAATCGGATGTCGGGCCAATGAGCCCTTCCATTAGAGAGACGCATGCCCTGCACGGCTTTGATCAGCTAAAACGCAGGAAGCAGATGAGAGAACTGGAGCAAGAGAGAGTGTTCTGCGGCATCGACTGGGCCAGCGGCCACCACGACATAGCCATCGTGGACGAATCGGGCGCGCTGAAGGCCCGGGCCCGCATCGACGACAGCGTCGAAGGCATGACCGAGCTTCTCCAGGTGCTCGCCGAACACGGCGACACGGCGGAGAACCCGATCCCGGTGGCCATCGAGACCTCGCACGGCCTCCTGGTCGCCGCGCTGCGGGCGACAGGCCGCCCCGTGTACGCGATCAACCCCATGGCCGCGGCACGCTACCGCGAGCGCCGGACCGTCGCGCGCAAGAAGTCGGACCACCTGGACGCCTTGGTGTTGGCGAACATTCTCCGCACCGACGCCGACGCCCACCGGCAGCTGCCCGCGGACAGCGAGCTCGTCCAGGCCGTCGCCGTGCTCGCCCGTGCCCAGCAGAACGCGGTCTGGGACCGCACCCAGGCCGGCAACAAGCTGACGTCGCACCTGCGCGAGTACTTCCCCGGCTTCTTGGCGGCCGTGGGCCACCGACGCGAAGGGATCTTCCACCCGATCGCCCGCGTCCTCCTCGCCGCGGCACCGACCCCGGCGAAGGCATCCAAGCTCACCCGCGCCCAGCTGCGGGCCCTGCTGAAGAAGGCTGGCCGCAAGAACACGATCGACGCCGAGGCCGAGCGTCTCCACGCCGCACTCCGATCGCCGCAGATGCGCCAACTCCCTTTGGTTGAACAGGCTATGGGCCGGCAGGCCCTCGCGCTCCTGCGTCAATTGGATGCCGCCTGCACCAGCGCCGAGGACCTTGCCGAAGCCGCCACCGAGGCCTTCGAGGAGCACCCCGACGCGGAGATCATCACCAGCTTCCCCGGCCTCGGTCCCCTCAGCGGCGCCCGCGTCCTGGCCGAGATCGGCGACGACCGCTCCCGCTTCGCCGACGCCAGGGGCATGAAGGCCTACGCGGGTGCGGCCCCGATCACCAGGGCCTCCGGCAGGAGCACGGTGGTCATGGCCCGCAGGGTCAAGAACCAGCGGCTGGCCGGGGTCGGCTACATGTGGGCCTTCTCGGCGATGGCCCACTCAACCGGCGCCAGGGCCCACTACGACCGCCGCCGCGAAGCCGGCGACCGGCACACCGCCGCCCAACGCAACCTCTTCAGCCGCATGATCGGCTGCCTCCACCATTGCCTCACCCGGCGCACGCACTTCAGCGAGGACATCGCCTTCCCCACGCCACGAGAAGTCCACCTGTCCCTGGCGGCTTGACGATTTTCCGCATCGGATGTCTTCTTCGCCGCGTCGTAGCCCCGGCTGTCCTTGCCGACCGTCTCGGCGGCCTTCACCGACTGCGAGTCGATGATCGTGGCGACCGCGCCCGGCGCCCGGCCCATGTCCCGGCGGACCCGGGCGCGGAGCTGGTCACGGATCTGGCCGATTACCCCGGCCGCCGCCCAGCGCGCCATGAAGCCGAAAACCGTGCGCCAGGGCGGGAAGTCCTTCGGCAGCGCGCGCCACTTGCAGCCCGTGTCCACGACGTACCGAATCGCGTCCACGATCTCCCGACGCGGGTGCTTCTCCGGCCGCCCGCCGGCCTTCGTCTCGCAGGCCGGAACCGGCAGAAGCGCCTCGATCAGCGCCCACTCGTCGTCGAAGGTGTCCGACGGGTAGCAGCGACGCCGGGCCAACCTCGTTCCCTCCCCTCAAGACGAAGGCCCTGGTCCGGCATCGCTGTAGTCCGCGATCATTTCGAGCGTGGACTCCACCGAGCTGATCTGGGTGTTCAGGTGCTTCACCCACCGGCCCTTGGGCTGGAGGGCGAAGTGCGGGGCGACAACACCGGTGATGAACCGGCGGAACTCGGTGAGCTTCTCGCGGATCACCGCGGCCTCGTATGCCTGCAACTCGACCGGGTCGGAGCAGAACCGGTAGCCGTCCGCCCTCGTCCAGATCAGCGGCGGCCAGCCCCGTTCGGCGATGGTGTCGCGCAGGCAGGCCAGCCCCGCCCGGGCCTGACCCGCGCTGAGCGAGGAGGCCCGGCCGAGCTGGTCGAAGGTCAGCCCGGCGGGACGGGCCTCGAAGAGGACCTTGCGAACGGTGTCGGCGTGCCGCTCGGCCGCCGCCGACCTACGCCGGGAGGCGCGGGGCATCGCCTACTCACCCTGGAGCAGGCGGGCCAGCTCGCCGTCCATGTCGACCTTCCCGGTGTCGACCGCCGTCTCAATCCAGTCCAGCGTCGCCCTCACGCGCGCGCAGTTCTCCCGGATCACCGACTGCTCGTCGTCGCCGAGCTGCCGGTCGCGCAGGCCCGGGACGACCCGCCCGGCCGCGGCGACGAACGCGTGGCAGGCCGTCACCAGGTCCAGGAACTCCACCGACCGGTCGATCTTGCGGATCACCGGCGCGATCGGGCTGTTCTCCTCGAAGTGCTCGCGGGCCTGCCGCCCCCGCTCGACCTGGGCGTGGTTGACCTGGTGGCGGGCGGTGTCGTCGGCCATCGCCCGGGCCGCGACGTCCGGGCGCCGCAGCAGCCCGGTGGTCACCTCCGCCGCGACGTGGTCCTCGCGGGTCAGCTCCTCGACCACCCTCACCTTCTCCGCCGGGGCGACCCGGGCGACCACCGCCGGCCGGTGCAGGAACTTGGGGGCGACCGCCGCGGCGACCTCGTCGTCGCGGGTCAGCTCCTCCACCACCCGGACCTTGTCCTCCGGCTTGACCTGCGCGACCACGCCCGGACGCCGCAGCAGGTCGCCGGTCACCACCGCGGCGACCTCCTCGTCCTGGGCGAGGGTGTGGATCGCGCTGACCTTCTCCTGCGGGGTCACCGGAACATCGACCTGCCGGCCAACCCTGCGCTTGGCGTCGTCCGCCGTCCACCTTCCCCGGGGCTGCGGTGGGTTGAGGATCGCCTCGAACCGCTCCCGCTCGTCCGCGATCCCCGCCAGGACCTCGTGGACCGTGAAGGAGACGCCGGCCTGCCGGCGGTCCTTGGGCCACCGCGAAGAGGTCCACCTCGCCCGCCTGACCTGCGAGTAGGTCAGGCCGACGTCGTCGGCCACCCGGGCCAGCGACTTCTTGACGGAGAACATCTCGTCGCTGTGCTCCTGGCCGCCGACCTCGCGCATCGGCTCGATCTCCAGCGCGTAGTCGCCGATCGTGAACTGCGCGCGGGTGGTCGTCTCGACCAGCTTCCGCAGCTCGGCGACGATCTCCTGGTATCGGTCGGCGCTGACGCAGCCGACCTTCTCCGCTATCTCCTGAGCCATGTGGAATCTCACCACCAACTCGCGGACCAGGCACGGCAGTTGGCCGTGACGGGACCGGTCCGCTTCCGTGCAGCAGAGTCCGGCCCGGAATGTGGTGATCACAACAACTAGCCTGCGGATGAACGAAGTTGAGCGAATCGTGACCGTTTCGGCGTTCGCTCAACGGTCACTGTGACCGTTCGCCGAACGGTTCGTTCCGAGACCGCCAGGCCCTCATCACGCACCGCCGCGAGCAGTACCGGGCGTTCGAACGCCGATCCACCCCGGCCACCCACCACGCGTCGCACTCCGGGCACTCCACCCGGCCGGCCCCGCTCAGCTCGGCCGCCACCCGTTTCCGCAGCCGCTGGTCCACCCGCCACTGCCTGGCACGACACGCCGTCGAGCAGAAACGCGTACCGGGCCGCGACTCCGGCCTCAGCCGTACGTCGCAGCCTCGCACCACCGCTCACCAACCGGCCCGCTGTCCTCGGACACCAGCCCAGGCTAGGGCTCCAGGCTACCCGGATCGGGGGTTCAGACACAGGTACTGAACCGCACCGCCGAGGTCACCGCCCTGCTGGCGCGCGGCGACGCCGACCCGGCCCGGCTCGCCGCCCGGATCCTCACCGAGGCCAAGGTGATGGGCCACCACGGCAACAGCGACTACGGCTCCGCCCTGGGCGAGTTCGCCGAACGGCACCTGGACGCGGTCGGCCCGCGCACCAGCGTGCTGATCCTCGGCGACGCCCGCAACAACCACCGCGACCCGAACCTGGACGCGCTGCACCGGATCGCCGGCCGGGCCCGACGGGTCCACTGGCTCAACCCCGAGCAGCCCGCCCTCTGGCGGACCGGCGACTCCGCCACAGCCGCCTACGCGGGCGTCGTGGAGATGCACTCCTGCCGCAACGCCCGCCGCCTCGGCGAACTGATCGCCCGCCTGCTGCCGGTGTAGGGAGCTTCCGAGTCCGCCGCCGTGGCGGCCTAAGCCTGGGCCTGGGCCTGGGCCCGAGCTTCCTCGGCCGCCACCTGGGCGGCCCTGGCTGCCAGCGGGTTGATGTCGGCCCGGCGCGCCCACTGCATGGCCGTCAGCCGCTGGACCACCACGATCGCCGCGACGGCCGCGACCAGGCGCAGCGCCGAGCCGGCGGTCTCCACCCGGATGGTCTCGCGCAGGTCCTCCAGGCTGTCGAGCACCGTCAGGTTCACGTGCTTCATCATCGAGCTGGCGATCCGGTTGACGACCAGCGCGCCGATCCAGGTGGACCACCACAGGACCAGGACCTTCTCCGACACCGCGCGGCGCCGTCCCTCCGCGTCCAGCGGAGCGCTCGCCCGCCAGCAGTCCACCATCAGCTGCCAGGGGAACCAGAGCAGGACGAACGGGGTGACCCAGGCCCCGATGGTCCAGCCGCGTCCGCGCCGGTGCCCGTGCGGCAGCAGCAGGTCGGCGTTCTGGCGGATGCGGTAGAACCAGATGATGAACACCACGGCGGTGACCAGCGCCAACGGAAGGAAGACCCCGTTCAGCCCTTTCACCAGGGAGTCCACGGCATCGAAGTCGTCGAGGTCAGCCGACCCGTCCGCCAACTGGCCCAACAGGGCATCGGACCAGAGGCCGGCCACGACCGCCCCCGCCGCCAGCATCGCGTTCACCCCCAGCAGGACGTAGACCGCGATGGCAAGGCTGTTCGCCGGTCGGAGCGCCGCCGCCCAGCCCGGCGCCGCCTCCGCGCAGCCGAAGCAGCGTCGGCTCTCGGTCCCCGCGGGACGCGCCCCACACGCCACACACACCATCAGATCGTCAACTCCTGGAATCGCCGCGTGCTCGGACTCGCACGCCGGTGCCGCCAACGCCCCGACCGGGGCGGGCGCGCCGACTCTAGGGGATCACCGACGTCCGCTGCCAGCGAGATTTCGCAGCTCAGCGGCGGTATTGCCAGATAAACGACAGATCGCGCGGGAATCGAGCCCCGGGGAGCCGACTCCGGCTCACCGCCCCGACCCGGCGCACCCGTCCCGCTCGATCCGGGTGTGCGGTCGACGGACCTCGGGCGCAGGACTGGTGAAGGGGTGCGAGCGTCCCGGGGAGGTCGAACGCGGCGTCAGGCCGAGGGTACGGGCAGCAGCCGGTAGGCGTCCCCGTGCGTGAGCACGCGACCGGCGGTGGGCGGCGCGAAGTGGGTGCCGAGCAGGAGGGTGTCCGTGTCGGCGAGGGAGCCGAGGAGCTTGCGGCGCGAGGCCTCGGACTGCCGCGGGTCGATGTCGACGCAGGCGCCGATGGCGGGGTGGGCGAGCTGGACCGGGTGGTGGACGCAGTCACCGGTGATCAGCGCCGTCTCGCCCCGGCTGGTCAGTTCGACTGCGACGTGGCCGGGGGTGTGGCCGGGGGTGGGGATCAGGCGCAGGCCCGGGGCGATCTCGACGCCCTCGGCCGGGACGTCGACGAGGTCCAGCATCCCGGCCCGCTCGACCGGGATCACGGAGTCGAGGAACATCTGCCTCCGCGCCTCCTCCAGGTCGTACCCGGCCCAGAACTCCCGCTCGGCGCGGGAGGTGACGTAGCGGGCGTGGGGGAAGGTGGGGACCCACTCGCCGTTCACCTCCCGGGTGTTCCAGCCGACGTGGTCGGCGTGCAGGTGGGTGAGGATCACCAGGTCGACGGAGTCCGGAGCGAAGCCGGCGGCGGTGAGGCGCTCCAGGTAGTCGGTCCGCAGGTGGTGCCAGGCCGGGTTGGCCCGCTCCTTGCCGTTGCCTATGCCGGTGTCGACGAGGACGCGCAGCCCGCCCACGGCGAACGCGAAGCTGTGGCTGTCCAGGTGCAGGACACCCTCGTGGTCGGCGAAGTGGGGGTGCAGCCAGTCGTGGCCGGTCACCACCTCGGGGGTGGCCTCGGGCAGCAGCCACGGCCCGGTCGCGGGCGGCAGGAGGGTCTCGTCGATGCGGTGGACGGTGACGCCTCCCACCGTCCAGGCGGGGATGGGGGCGGGGGCTTCGGACGTGGCGCCGGACATGGGGCTCCTCCCGTAAACGCAATCGGTTTGCGTTAAGCCATCGTAGGACCTACAGTCTGACTAACGCAAACAGTTAGCTTTTGGTGCGGGTGCCATCTCGCTCCAGCCCCGATCAGGAGAGAACGCCCATGTCCTCCGCCGAACCGCCCACCACCGAACACCCCTCCGCCGAACCTCCCGCCGAACCGCCCACCGGTCCGTCCGCCACCGAACGGCCCGCCACCGACCTCACGCCACCCGAGGCCGCCCGCTGGGCCGCCCGGGCCGGGCTCCCCCTGCCCGCCGACCGCCACGACCCGGTCGCGGCTACCGCCAACCAGCTGCTCTCCGTCGTCGCGGTCCTGCGGGAGCTGGACTTCGGGGACACCCCGCCCGCGAGCGCCTACCGCGCGGAAAGCGCCCACTACACGGACGAGGAGACGCACGATGCAGCCGTATGAGCTCTCCCTCGCCGCCGCCGCGGAGGAGATCCGGGCCCGGCGACTGTCCCCCGTCGAACTGGTGGACTCGGTCCTCGACCGCATCGAGCTGGTCGAACCGCACCTCGGCGCCTACGTCGCGGTCACCGCGGAGCGGGCGCGCCGGGCGGCCCGCGAGGCCGAGCAGGAAGCGGCGCGCGGCCTGCACCGGGGGCCGCTGCACGGCGTGCCGATGGGGCTCAAGGACCTGATCGACGTCGCCGGGCTGGCCACCACGGCCAGCTCCCGGGTCCGCGCCGACCACCGCGCGCAGGCCGACAGCACGGTCGCCGCCCGCCTGGCCGCGGCCGGCGCGATCCTGGTCGGCAAGACGCACACCCACGAGTTCGCCTACGGCCTGACCACCCCGCAGACCGGCAACGCCTGGGACCGCGGCCGGGTCGCCGGCGGCTCCAGCGGCGGATCCGCCGTCGCCGTCGCCGCGGGCGCCGCGACCTTCGCGCTGGGCACCGACACCGGCGGCTCGATCCGGGTGCCCGCCGCGCTCAACGGGGTCGTCGGCCTCAAGCCGACCTACGGCCTCGTCCCCCGCCACGGCGTCGCGTCCCTGTCCTGGTCGCTGGACCACGTCGGCCCGATCGCCCGGACCGTCGAGGACACGGCCCTCGTCCTGGACGCCCTCGCCGGGCACGACCCGCGCGACCCCGCCTCGCTGGCCACCCCCGCCGTCGGCCATCGGCCGGGCGCGGACACGGACCTGACGGGGCTGCGCGTCGGCGTGCCGCGCAGCTACTACTTCGACCGCGTCGACGTGGAGGTGGAGGCCGCCGTCCGGCGCGCCATCGAGCACCTGGAGGCACTCGGCGCACGGCTCGTCGACGTCGACATCCCGATGACCCGCTACCTCCAGGCGACTCTGTGGGGGCTGGTGGCGCCGGAGGCCACCGCCTATCACGAGCGCTCCCTGCGGGCGGTGCCCGAGCTGTACCAGGCGGACGTCCGCGCCCTCCTGGAGGCCGGCGAGCTGATGACCGCCGGGGACTACCTGCGCGCCCAGCGCTCCCGGACGCTCATGCGGCAGGAGTGGGCCCGGATGCTGGAGGAGGTCGACGTGATCGCCGCCCCGACCGTCCCGGTCACCGCGGTACGGACCGACCAGGAGGCCGTCACCTGGCCCGACGGCACGGTCGAGAGCGTCCCCGACGCCTATGTGCGCCTGTCCGCCCCCGCGAACATCACCGGGGTGCCCGCCCTGTCCGTCCCGGTCGGCCGGGACGCGGCGGGCCTGCCGATCGGCATGCAGTTGCTCGGCCGGCCGCTCGGAGAGCGCACGCTGCTGCGGGTCGGCCACGCCTTCGAGCGGACGCAGCCCGCCCGGGCGCTCGCGCCGGCGGTCTGAGAACAGCAGGCGGGCCGGGCCGGACGGCGCCGGCCCGCCGTCCGGCTCCGAGGCGGGCCCCCGGCACCCCGGCACCCCGGCACCCCGGCACCCCGTAAACGCAAGGATTATGCTTTAAGGTGTTTATCGTGAGTCGCAAACAGATGGTGCGCCCCGGCGGGCGCAGCGCCCGGGTCCAGGCATCGGTGCACACCGCTGTGCGTGAACTCCTCGCCGAGGTGGGCCGCGACGCGCTGACGGTGCCGCTGGTCGCGCAGCGCGCGGGCGTCACCCCGTCGACGGTCTACCGCCGCTGGGGTGATCTCCAGGAGCTGCTGTCCGACGTCGCGGTGGAGCGCCTGCGGCCCGACACGGCGCCGGAGGACCTGGGCGACCTGCGGTCCGACCTGACGGCCTGGGCCGAACAGTTCCTCGACGAGATGGCCTCCCCCTCGGGCCGCGCCTACATCCGCGACGCCCTGCTCGGCGACCCGGACGGCGGCAACGCCGGCCAGTGCTCGGACTACGCGGCCGAACAGGTCGGCGCCGTGCTGAGCCGGGCGGGCGGCCGCGGGGAGGACACGCCCGGCGTCGAGGCGGTCATGGACGGCGTCGTCGCCCCCCTGATGTACCGCATCCTCTTCCGCCCGGCCGGCCTCGACCCCGCGTACGCGCGCCGGCTCGTGGCCGAACTCCTCGACCCGTACGGGGCCGGTCCTTCGGGCGGATGATCGTTCACCGGGCGAGGACGGGCAGCTCACGTTATCGACGGGCAGCTCAAGTTATAAGCTTCTGCGGGACGTTCACGAGCCCGGCCGCTGGCCGGGACCTCGCCTGGGAGGAAGCGTCGTGGGGAAGAAGATCCCGGTGCGGACCGGATGCCAGAACTGCTCGCGGTGCACCGGCTCGATCGGCGGCAACGCGGCCCGCAAGACGGTGCGGGGCACCGGGGTGGCGCTCGGCGCGGTGGTCACCGTCGGCCTGAGCCTCCTCTTCATCCGGAGGTGCCGCGCCTGCGACCACCCCATGGGCAGCCACCACCACCACTGATCGCGCCGCCGGACCTCCGCAACCCGGCTCCGACCCGGCATCCGGGCCGGAGCCGGGCGGGCGTCAGGCGTCCAGGTGCTTGAGGAAGTCGAGCAGCGCCTCGTTGACCTCCGCCGGGCGCTCCTGCTGCGTCCAGTGCCCGGTGTCCGGCAGCCGGACGTGGCGGTGCAGCTTGGGCACCCGGCTCAGCAGGTGGGCCAGCACCTCCGGTGGGACGAGCGCGTTCACCATGTCCTGTTCGCCGGCCACGTACAGCGCCGGCACGTCGATCGTCACGCCGTCGAAGGCGGCCATCAGTTCGGCGTTGCGGTCGATGTTCCGGTACCAGTTGAGCCCGCCCGTGAAGGCGTGCTCGCCGTGCAGGGCGTAGTCGGCCGCGAGGGCGTCGATGTCCGCCTCGGTGAGCCAGGCCGGCAGCTGCGCCGGCTCCGGGATGGTGTCCAGCAGGACCTTGCCCTCGGGGACGACCCATGGCTGCGGCTTCCCCCCACCGCGCGGGCCACCGCCCAGGATGCGGCGGAAGCTGGACTTCACGTCGGCCGCCAGTTCGGCGTCGGCGCGGCCCGGCTCCTGGAAGTAGTTCTGGTAGAAGCCCTCGCCGAAGTTCTCCCGGGACTCCCGCAGCGGCCGCGGCCCGCTGGGCAGCGGCGGCACGCTCAGCCCGGCGACCCCGCGCACCAGGTCCGGCCGCAGCGCGGCGGTGGCCCAGGCGACCGGCGCGCCCCAGTCGTGCCCGACCACGACGGCCCGCTCCTCGCCGAGCGCGCGGATCAGCGCCGTGACGTCGCCGACCAGGTGCAGCAGGGAGTACGCGTCCACCCGCTCGGGCTGCTCGCTGCGGGCGTAGCCGCGCTGGTCGGGGGCGACGACCCGGTAGCCGGCCGCGGCGAGCGGGGCGAACTGGTGGCGCCAGGAGTACCAGCTCTCCGGGAAGCCGTGCAGCAGCAGGACCAGCGGGCCCTCGCCCTGTTCCGCGACGTGCAGACGGACACCGTTCACCTCGACGTGGCTGTGCTTGATCGCGTCGTTCAAGTCCCGCTCCCGGTCCGGTGGAAGGGCCGGGGCATCCGTTTCGCCCCGGCCCTTCCCGGCGCAACACCGCCGGGGCGCGGGGCATTCCCGCCGCCCCGGGGAGAACGGCCGAGGCCGCCCCGGAACTCCGGGACGGCCTCGGCGTGGTGATGGAAAGTCAGTTCACCGTGTAGCTGTAGGGGATCGCCGCGAGCACCGAACCGGTGGTGCCCAGGGTGTTGTTGGCGGTCGCCACCGAGCTGGGGGCGGACACCAGGTACAGCACACCGTGGACGGTGCTGCCCTTCGCACCGGTCGGGGTCACGGTGACCTGGAGCGAGCCGCTGGCGCCCGGCTGGACGGTCACCGGGTTGGCGGCCGGGGCCGAGGCGTTGACCGCCAGGGCGTACGGGTCACCGGTGCTGGAGGTCAGCGCCGGGTCGAACGCCTGGGTGTGCGCGGTCGCGGTGATGGTGGCGGTGCCGGCCGGGGCACCGGCGGTGCCGAACGGGCCAACCTGCTGCAGGAAGGTGCCCCACACACCGGGGAGGACCGGCTGCGACGCGCTGCCGTTGTCGGTCACGACCGAGATGGTCGAACCGTCCTGGGCCTTCTTCAGGTCGCCGAAGAGGTCCGGCGAGCCGGTGGTGCCGGACAGCTCCAGGTGGGCCGGCGTCGAGGAGGCCGCCACCGCCTTCAGCTGGTCGGTGCCCGGCGGGACGAGGAAGGACGGCACCGCGGAGGTGAGGCTCAGCGGCAGGGTGACCGTCGCGGAGGCGCCCTGCGGCACCAGCGGGATGTCGGTGCGGCGGTCCAGGCGGCCGTCGGCCGAGATCTTCTGGGTGGCGACGGTGTTGTTGGTGTAGTTCACCTGGACGGTGACCGGCTTGCCGGCCGCCAGCTTGGCGTGCGGGTCGTTCGGCAGGCCGGCGGCGGTGGCGACGTTCTGGTTGAACGCGACGGTGCCGGCGAAGTCCTGGGCGAGCTCCTGGCCGCTGACCGGGCCGAGCACGTTCAGGACGAACCGCCAGCGGCCGGCGGCCGGGTTGACGGTGGTGGCCGAGACGCCGGCGGTGGTGCCGGTCAGGTTGCCCTGCGCGTCGAGCAGGCCGTTGCCCTCGATGTCGATCGGGGTGCCGTTCGGGCTGATCAGCGCGCCCTGCATGAGCAGCTTCGGATCCTTGGCGACGGTGACGCCGACCCGCAGGTCCTTCTGGCCCTTCGGGACGTCGAAGGCGTACGCGAAGCTCTGCGTCGGCGAGGCGTTGCGGCCGTTGCCACCGGTGATGGTGCCGGTGAAGGTGCCCTTGCCCTGGTTGACCGGGACGAGGCTGCGCAGCACGACCGGAACGCTGGTGGCGGTGCCGTTGGAGCTGGCGACGGTGATCGCCTGGCTGGAGTCGCCGCTGGTGCCCGGGGTGGTGAGCTGAACCTTGAGGGTCTTGGTCTCACCCGGCTTCAGGTCCGCGACGCTCGGGCTGACGGCGCCGGCCGGCACCGCGCGCTGGGTGGCGGTGCCCAGCTGGACCGGACCGTTGTAGCCGGCCTTGCCCGCCGGGGTGTACAGGACGGCGGTCCACTCGCCGGCCACCGGGTGCGGGACGTCCACCAGGCCGAAGTCGGCCGGGGTGGCGCCGCCCTGCGGACGGGTGTTGGTCTCGAAGCGGCCCGACGGGTCGAGCAGCGTCATGCGGACCACGGAGCCGTTGGTGACCGGGCTGGCCGCACCCTGCCAGGCGATCGACGCCGCGAGGCGGTCGGCGCCGGCCGGGACGGTGAACTTGACCTGCTTCTGCACCCAGGTGGCGCCGTTGGTGGCGTACTTGAAGGTGTCGGTGGAGGCCGTGTCCAGCTGGACGGTCTGCTGGTTGCTCGACTGCGGCACGAAGGTGCGGGTCGCGCCGCTGACCGTCTGCGGGGCGGAGCTGGTGTTGGTGACGGTCACGTCGGCGGTGTGGGTCGAGCCGGGGTTGCCGGCGATGTCGACCTGACCGGTGGTGACGACGACGGTCTTGCTGTCCGACGCGCCGGAGCCGGCGTGGTAGCCGCGGGCGGCCTCGACGGCGGCGCGGACGTTCAGCAGGCCGGCGCCCTGCTCCTCGGCCGGGACGCCGAGGTCCTGGGCGGTGCCGGTGATGAACTTCTTCACCAGCGCCGGGGCGGGCGACTGGCCGTTGTGGGTGTCGCGGTAGGCCTGGATGACCAGGGCCGCGGCGCCGGTGACGAACGGCGCGGCCTGGCTGGTGCCGCCGAACGACTGGATCGGCGAACCCTGGCCGCTGTAGCCGGTGCAGTCGGTGTACTTGCTGGTGTCGGGCGAGCAGAGCGCCCAGTCCGACTCGCCCGGCGCGACCAGGTCGACCGTGCGGCCGGCCTGGGTGAAGCCGCCCGAGGAGAGCGCGGAGATGCGGTTGTTGCTCCAGGTCTTGTTGGAGAACTGGGCGGCCGCGTAGCCGGTCTGCTGGTAGTTCTGGTTGTCCGTCGAGGCGCCGACCGCGATCACGTTCGGGTCGGTGGCCGGGGTGCCGATGGTGCCGCTGATGCCCGCGTCGCCGGTGGAGACGGAGACGGTGACACCGGCCTTGACGGCCTGGTCGTTGAAGAGCGAGATGGTGTCGTGCGCGCCGCTGTCCGGGGTGACGTTGCCGCCGAAGGACTCGTTCAGCACGTCGACCTTGGCGACCGAGACCGCGTAGTCGATGGACTGCAGGATCGACGAGTTCGACATGATCTCGCCGCCGGCCCGCAGGGCGACCAGCGAGGCGTCCGGGGCGAGGCCGCGGATGCGGATGTTGCAGCCGGCCGGCAGACCGCGGGAGGCGTTCACGAACTTCGAGACGTCGTAGACCTGGCGGCCCTGGGCGATGACCGCCGAGGCGTCGCCGAAGGCCTCCGCGCCACCGGTCGGCGCGTCCACGCCGTCGCCCGCGAAGTCCTGGTAGTCGACGACCGCGTGCGAGCCGTCGGCCCGGATGAAGTCCGGGTTGTTCGGGTCGAGGCCGTCCGCGATGTAGGCGACCTTGACGCCCTTGCCGGTGGCCAGGTCGGCCGCGCCGGGCTTGCCGTCGGCGCCGACGGCGTGCGTCGAGTAGAGGCCCTCCGGCTCCAGCAGCGGCTGGGACGGGTCGGACGGGCAGATCGTGTTGGTCGCGTTCTGCTCGGCGCCCTGGCCGTTGCTGCCCGAAACGGCCTGCGGGGCGGCGGCCTTGGCCGACTTGGCACCGGACTTGGTGTCCGCGGCGTCCTTCGCGGCCGCGGCCTTGCCGGCGGCCGGCGGCGTGACGGTGACCTGCTCGTCCGCGACGACCGAGGCGACGGCCGGGTCGGCCAGCAGCGCGGCACGCAGCGCGGGGCTCACCGTGGCCGAGAACGCGTTCCCGACCACGAAGCTCTTGATGTTGGTGCCGCCGTTGGCCTTGACCTTGTCCAGCAGCGGCGCCTGGGCGTTCGCGGCCTTCTGCTTACGGGCGCCGAGGTGGCCGTTGTCGGCCGGGGCGTCCGCTATCTGGTCCTTGAGAATCACGATCACCGGCACCGGGGTCCCGTCCGCGGACGCCACGGGGGCGTTCTGCGGGTCCGGGAGCGGAGCTGCGTTGGCGCTGGACCCGAAGGTCAGGACCATGG
Source organism: Kitasatospora sp. NPDC088264 (assembly GCF_040685715.1). Classification (NCBI taxonomy): domain Bacteria; kingdom Bacillati; phylum Actinomycetota; class Actinomycetes; order Kitasatosporales; family Streptomycetaceae; genus Kitasatospora; species Kitasatospora sp. NPDC088264. The sequence goes on along the minus strand of NZ_JBFBIR010000020.1, from coordinate 75,896 downwards.
ACGCGGCGGTGACCGTGACGGCAGCTGCTAGCTGGGATTTCCGCCAGCCGATCAATGGACATCCTTTCGTCTGATGAGACGTCAGGTTGCGCGGCCCAGCGTACGCGGATCCAGGTCGGACGCGTGGTTGCTCCGGACCGCGCGTCCCGACAGCGGTCGCATTCCAGCGCATCCGACACGACCACGACAAGGGGGGAAATCCCCATTAGAAAGTAAAAAAGACCATCAGAAAGTAAAATTCACGGCAGAAATCGGGCCATGTCCGCCCCTTTTCGCTGACCAGACCCGGTCGGAACTGTCCGATCCCGGTCGGAAAAAATCGGTGGCGAACTCTGGACAGTGGCGGACCACCGCCACCTGGGACACACCGTCAGCACCGCCACACACCCTTCCCCCCGGACCCACTCTGAAACCGGACATGACAGAACGGGCGCGCGGTCACACCGACGCCCGGTGGCCGGAACCCCCCGACCGGCGAGCGATCAGCACCCGATCAGCCGGCGGCCAATCGCTCCTGGGCGTCCGACAGATCCTCGGCGGTGGGCGCGTCGTCCTGGGTCAGCCGGTGGCGCCAGTACCCGGTGAAGTCGATCGACCGCTTCGGCACGCCGCGCTCCGCCACCAGGTGGCGGCGCAGCGCCCGCACCGCGCCCGCCTCCCCCGCGAGCCAGGCGAACGGCGCGCCGGCCGGCAGCGCGGCGGCCCGCACGGCCCCGGCCAGCACGACCCCGGGGGCCGCCCCGCCCCGGACCGACCAGTGCACGGCCAGCTCGGCACGGCTCTCCAGCGGCTGCCGCTCGGCCTCGTCCGCGACCTCGACGAACGCGAGGGCCCGCACCCCGGCGGGCAGCGCCTCGACCAGCGTCGCGATCGCCGGCAGCGCCGTCTCGTCCCCCGCCAGCAGCACCCAGTCGGCAGCGGCGGCGGCCTCGGCGAGCGGGACCGGCGGGGCGTACAGCGCCGAGGGGCCGACCATCCCGAGCCGCTGCCCCGGCTCCGCGCGCTCCGCCCAGGCGGCGGCCGGACCGGTGTCGCCGTGCAGCACGAAGTCGATCTCGACCAGGCGGGTGCCGGGCCGCCGGCGCCGGAGGGTGAAGCTGCGCAGCAGCGGGCGCCCCGCCTCGGGGATCGCCAGGTACGCCTGGTACCAGCTCATCGGGTCGTCGCTCTGCGCGGGCAGCTCGGGCACCGCCTGGCCGGGGCGGGGGAAGCACAGCTTCACCTGCTGGTCGGGCGCCGTGCCCACGGAGTCCGCCAGGGCCTCGGCCTCGAAGGTGACCCGGGCGGTGCGCGGCGTGATCCGGCGGACCTCGACGACCTCGGCGAAGGTGACGGGCAGTGTCATCGCAAAACCCCTTCGGTTGATAACCTTACGACATAAAGAGTTGTCGCGGCCGAGGATACTTTACGCCATAAGGAGTTGCTGCATGGTCGTCTACGCCGGACAGGGCGACGCCCACCGGTCCCTGTCCCTGCTCTGGGGCGCACCACCGCAACCGCGCACCGGGCGCAGCGGCCCCAAACCGGGCCTCAGCGTCGACGCGATCGTCTCCGCCGGCATCGCGGTCGCCGACGCGGACGGCATGGCCGCGCTCTCGATGCGCGCCGTCGGCGAACGGCTCGGCCGCACCGCCATGGCCCTCTACACCTACGTCCCGGGCAAGGCCGAACTCCTCGACCTGATGCACGACCGGGCACTCGGCGAACTGCGGCCGTCCGTCGCGGACTTGGACGGCTGGCGCCCCGCCGTCACCGCCTGGGCCGAGGAACTGTACGCCTGCTACCTGCGCCACCCCTGGATCCTCCAGGTATCGCAGGCCCGCCCGGTGCTCGGACCGGCCGAACTCGCCGCCATGGAAAGCCTGTTGCGTGCCCTGCGACCGGCCGCCCTCGCACCCCCGCGGCTGCACGGCGTCGTCGCGGCGCTCTGGCAGTTCGTCCGCGGCACGGCCGCCGTGGCCGCCGAATCGCGCGGCGCCGCCGCCGCGACCGGCATCGCCGACGAGGACTGGTGGACCGCCCGGTCCGCCCGACTCGCCGAACTGGCACCGGACTTCACCGAGCGCTTCCCTCTGCTGTCCGCCCTCCAGGGCGCCGCCGACGGCACGCCGCAGGACCGCGACCGGGCGGCCTTCCGCACCGGGCTCGCCGTCCTGCTCGACGGCGTGGCGGCCTCGGGGGCGGGGGCTGATCAGAGTGCCGGTCGGGGCGCGGATCAGGGCTCGGGTTGAGCCGCTGATCAGCCTCGGCGGGCAGCCGGGATCGCCAGCAGGATGCCGAGCACCAGCAGGGTGGCGTACCCGGCGGTCTCATGGCCGTCCGGGACCAGGAAACGGACGAAGCCGAACAGCCGGAAGCCCCCCAGCCAGTCCGCCGCCAGGCCGGACCCGCCGCCGAGGATCAGCACGAAACCGAGATAGCCGAGCAGCGTCTTCATGCCCCGAGCCTAGGCAGCTCCCGGCGCCCGGGAATCCGACTTTCGGCGCGACCCGGGGATGACCAAAGTCGTCCCGGCGCCTTCCGCCGGCCGTCCCGGAGCCGTCGGTCGCCGCCCGCCCGCCGCCCGGCCGTCCCGGTGCCGTACCGCCCGGGGTCCGGACCGCCGTACCCGCCCGGGATCCGGACGGAGCAGCAGGCGCGGCGGCCCGGCGGCGCCCCGGGTACGTTCGCCGTGTGCAGCAGATGCCACAGCATGTCAGCAGAGTGGCGGCGGCCGCCGCGGTGTCCGCCCTGATGCTCGCCGCCGGCGCCCCGACCGCCCCCGGGCAGGACGCCGCCGGTGCGATCGGCGGCGAACGGCTCGGCCGGTCCGCCGTCCAGGTCGCTCCGCTGGCCGGGGCGCCCGCGCTGCCGCCCACGTTGACCGGGCGGTCCTGGCTGGTCGCCGACGCCGGCACCGGCGAGGTCCTCGCGGCCCACAACGCCCACCTCCAGCTCCCCCCGGCCAGCACCCTGAAGATGCTCTTCGCGGACACCGTGCTGCCCAAGTTCGACCGCACGACGGAGCACAAGGTCACCACGGCCGAACTGGCCAACGTCGGCGCCGGCAGCAGCCTCGTCGGCGTCAAGGAGGACCTGCCGTACCGCGTCGAGGACCTCTGGCGGGGCGTCTTCCTCAGCTCCGGCAACGACGCCGTCCACGTCCTCGCGCACATGAACGGCGGCCTCCAGCAGACCGTCGCCGAGATGCAGTCCCGTGCCCAGGCCCTGCAAGCGCGCGACACCAAGGTGGTCTCCCCCGACGGCTACGACATGGACGGCCAGGTCTCCTCCGCCTACGACCTCACCCTGTTCGCCCGCGCCGGGCTGCGCAACGCCGACTTCCGCTCCTACTGCTCCACCCGCACCGCGCACTTCCCCGGCGGACTCGACAAGCTCACCGGGCAGCGCACCAGCTTCGACATCGCCAACACCGACCGGCTGCTCGGCAAGTACCAGGGCCTGATCGGCGTCAAGAACGGCTACACCACCAACGCGGGCGCCACCTTCACCGGCGCCGCCCAGCGCGGCGGCCGCACGCTGCTGGTGACGGTGATGCACCCGGACACCCAGACCCGGGTCTACGACGAGGCGGCCGAGCTGCTCGACTGGGGCTTCGCGGCGGCCGACAAGGTCCAGCCGGTCGGGCAACTGGTGGAGGACACCGCCGCCGCCCGCCCGGCCACCATCACCGGCCGGGCCGGCGCTGCCTCCTCCGCCGCCCCCGCCGCCATCGCCGGTCAGGCGCACCCGCAGGCCGTCCGGGGCAACGACCCCGGCCTCGCCCCGGCCGCCTGGACGGCCATCGCACTCGGCGCCGTCCTCGCCCTGTGGGCCGCCGGGCGCACCGCCGCCCGCCGCCGCGCCGCACTCGCCGCCGACCCGGCCGCGCTCCCCGACCCGGGCGCCACCGCCCTCGGCGGGCACGGCCACCGCGGGCTGGCCCGCCGGGCCCGGGCCCTGGTCAGGCACGCCCTAGACTTCCGGCCATGACCACGCCCGACCCCGTTTCCTCCGACCGGCTCGCCCGGATCGTCAGCCTCTCCTCCGGGAGCTACCTGCTCGTCACCACCTACAAGAAGGACGGCACCACCGTGCCGACCCCGGTGTGGGTGGTGCGCGACGGCGAGGCGCTCGGCGTCTGGACCGTCGCCGACTCCTGGAAGGTCAAGCGGATCCGCAACCGCGCGGACGTCCTGGTGGGCCCCTGCGACGTCAAGGGCCGGCCGACCGGCGAGCAGTACCCCGCCACCGCCGAGATCCTCAACCCCGAACGCACCGCCGCCTACCGCACCCTGCTGCGCCAGAAGTACGGCCTGCTCGGTGTGCTCACCCTGCTCGGCAGCCGCCTGCGCCGCGGCGAGCGCGGCACCGTCGGCATCCGGATCACCCTCACCTGACGCGCCACCCGGCTGGCGGGGCCCCCGGTCACTCGCCGGGCCGGCCCGGGGAAAGGCGTGACGAGGAAGGGCGTGGGAGAGGCCATGGAGGACAGGGACGCGGACGGGGCCCGGGGCGGGCTGCCGCTGCTGGTGGTGGACGCGGCCAACGTGGTCGGGTCGGTGCCCGACGGGTGGTGGCGGGATCGACGGGGCGCCGCCGAGCGGCTGCGGGACGCGCTGGTCGCCGTCGCCGGGCAGGGCCTGCCGGAGCGGCCCGGGCCGCTGGAGGTGGTGCTGGTCGTGGAGGGCGCGGCCCGAGGTGTGGACGGACTGCCCGAGGTACGGGTGGTCGCGGCGGCCGGCAGCGGTGACGACCGGATCGTCGAGCTGGTCCGGGCGGCCAGAGCCGAACAGCCGGACCGGGACTGCCTGGTCGTCACCGCCGACCGCGAACTGCGGGCCCGGGTCGGCGCGCTGGGCGCGGCGGTCACCGGGCCGCGCAGCGTGCGGCGTTAGGGCCGGTCCCGTTCAGTCCCGTTCAGTCCCGTTCAGTCCTGTCGCGCGCGGCAGGACCGAACGGGACCCGTTCCGGGACGCGCGGCGGGGTCAGTCCGCCTGGGTGGCGTACATGCCCCAGTGGATCGCCTGGTCGGAGGCGGTCACCGTGAACAGGAGGTCCCGGCCGGGCCGGGCGGGGATCTCCACCGAGCCGATGCCGGTCGCGCCGACCGGGCACTGGACCGTGAAGTCGGCCGGCGCCAGGCCGGCGACGTGGACCTGGACCGAGCCGCCGCCCTGGCAGCCCACCGTCACGGTGAAGGGCTGCGAGGGGTTGACGGAGGCCGTCACCGCGCCGCCGTCGCCGATCCAGTCCGGGATCCAGATCAGGCCCGTCTCCCCCGGGTGCGGCAGGATCTCCCCCGTCCCCATACCGCTCTGGACCGCAGCCGGGCCCGGCTGCGCCGAGGCCGTCCCGGCGACCGCCAGTACCGCCGCAAGGGCGGCCGCGCTGGCGGCCAGCATCCGCTTCCCCGTACGTGTCATCGCTACTCCCCGCTGCGTTGACCATCCGTCCGGCCGCACGAGCGCGCGCGGCCGGGCCGGGTGCCGACCCTCGGCACACGAAGGGATCTTATGACGATCAGATTTCGCCGAGGGCGGATTCGCCCGAACCCCGGCCCTCGAACCACGCCCCCGCGCGGCGGGCTGAAGCGACCCCGGGGCTGAACGCGTATGGGCGCCTCCCGGAACCCGACCACGGGCACCGGCATCTAGTTGACGGGTAGTAGCCGGGGCCCAGCGCATCGGGAGGCGCCGTCCCGGACGCTACCTGGTCACACCGGGTGCGTCATCCGAATTAATCCGGGCCCGAGGCCCGCCGTACGGGTCTCGCCGGGCCCGCGACGCCAGGGCGCTCCCACCGGTCCCCACCGGTTCGGACCGTACGGGAACCAACCGTGCCCGTCGTCCGACTGCTGGGGGGTGAGTGCGAAGTCGCCGGGTGTCCGGCCCTTGAGTGTGCTGGCGGGGTTCGCCCTGCTGCTGGTGGTGGTGTTCGTGGTGGCGTACGCGGTGGGACGGCAGGCGGGCCCGGTGTCCCCGGGGCTGACGCCCGGGGGCGGCGCGTCGCCCGGGGCACCCGGGATGGGCGGGCACGACATGGGCGGGATGCGATGAGCCCGGTCGCGGGGGCCGACGCCGGGGCCCTGGTGAGCACCGATCTGGCGGTCGGCGGGATGACCTGCGCGGCCTGCGTGGGCCGGGTGGAGAAGCGGCTGGCCCGGATCGACGGAGTGACGGCCGGGGTGAACCTGGCGACCGGTCGGGCCCGGGTGCTGCACCCGGCCGGGGTGCCGGTCGCAGAGCTGGTGGCGGCCGTCGAACGAGCGGGATACACCGCCGAGTTGGCGCCCGCCGGGGCGGGCGTCGGGCTGCCGGACGAGGAGCCGGCGGAGCGCTGGCGGCTGCTGGTGACGACGCTGCTGGCCGTCCCGGTGGTGGTGCTGTCGATGGTGCCGTCACTACAGTTCCCCGCCTGGCAGTGGGTCTGCTTCGCGCTGGCCGTCCCGGTGGTGACCTGGGGGTCGGTCGGGTTCCACCGCCGGGCCTGGCAGGGGCTGCGGCACGCGGCGGCCACCATGGACACCCTGGTCAGCCTGGGGGTGGTGGCGTCCTTCGGCTGGTCCGCGTACGCGCTGGTGTTCGGCGGCGCCGGGGAGGTCGGCATGCGGATGCCGTTCTCGCTGACCGCGGACGGCAGCGGCACGGCGCACGTCTACCTGGAGGCGGCGGTCGGGGTGCCGCTGTTCGTGCTGGCCGGGCGGCTGCTGGAGGGCCGGGTGCGGCGGCGCAGCGGTTCCGCGCTGCGGGCGCTGGCCGAACTGGGCGCGAAGCAGGTGTGCGTCCGGGACGGCGGGACCGGCGAGGAGCGCCTGGTACCGATCGAACTGCTGCTGCCCGGGCAGGAGTTCGTGGTGCGGCCGGGTGAACGGGTGGCCACCGACGGGGTGGTGGTCGAAGGCGGTTCGGCGCTCGACCTGAGCCTGCTGACCGGGGAGAGCGTGCCGGTGGAGGTCGGCCCCGGGGACGCGGTGGCCGGCGCGACCGTCAACGTCGGCGGCGCGCTGGTGGTTCGGGCGACGGCCGTCGGCGCCGACACCCAACTCGCTCGGATCACCGCGCTGGTGGCGGACGCCCAGGCCGGCAAGGCCCGGGCGCAGCGCCTCGCCGACGCGGTGGCCGGGGTGTTCGTGCCGTGCGTGCTGGCGGGCGCGGTGTGCGTGCTGGGCTTCTGGCTCGGCGCGGGCGCGGCCCCGCAGGCGGCGGTGACGGCGGCGGTCGCCGTGCTGGTGGTCGCCTGCCCGTGCGCCCTGGGCCTGGCCACCCCGACGGCGCTGCTGGCGGCGACCGGGCGGGGCGCGGAACTGGGCGTGCTGGTGCGCGGCCCGGAGGTACTGGAGAGCCTGCGCCGGGTCGACACCGTGGTGCTGGACAAGACCGGGACGCTGACCACCGGACGGATGGAACTGGCGGCGGTGACGGTCGCCCAGGACTTCGACTCGGGGCTCGGCGAAGGTCTCGGCGAAGGTCTCGACGAGGGTGCGGTGCTGCGGCTGGCCGGCGCGGTGGAACACCGCTCGGAGCACCCGATCGGGCGGGCCGTGGCGGCGGCCGCGCGGGAGCGCTGCGGTCCGCTCCCCGCGGTGGACGGCTTCGCGGCCGCCACCGGGGTCGGGGTGTCCGGGGTGGTCGAGGGCCGGAGCATACGGGTGGTCCGCCCGGACGGCACGGCGCAGCCGCTGCCCGCCGACCTCGCGGACGCGGTCACCGCCGCCTCGGACACCGGCCGCACGGCCGTGGTGGTCGAACTGGACGGGCGGGCCGCGGCCGTGCTCGCCGTCGGCGACACGCTGCGCTCGGGCAGCTGGCGGGCGCTCCACCGGCTGCGCGGGATGGGACTGGAGACCGTCCTGCTGACCGGCGACGGCCCGGGCGCGGCCCGGGCGGTGGCGCGCGAGCTGGGCATCGAACGGGTGCACGCCGCGGCCTCGCCGGAGGGCAAGGCCGCGGTGGTGGCCGAGCTGCGGGGCGCCGGGCGGACGGTCGCGGTGGTCGGCGACGGCGTCAACGACGCGGTGGCACTGGCCTCGGCGGACCTCGGGGTGGCGCTGGCCTCGGGCAGCGACGCCGCGATCGGCGCGGCCGGACTCACCCTGGTGCGCGGCGACATCGAGGCGGTGGTGGACGCCGTCCGGTTGGCCCGGCGCACCCTCGGCACGATCCGGGCCAATCTGCTGTGGGCCTTCGGCTACAACGTGGTGCTGATCCCGCTGGCGGCCGTCGGCCTGCTCAACCCGATGCTGGCGGCGGTGGCGATGTCGCTCAGCTCGCTGCTGGTGGTCGGCAACAGCCTGCGGCTGCGCACCTGGCAGCCCGGGCGCGGCGCCTCGGCGGCCCGGAAGGGGGCGCGGCGATGAGCACGGCGATGAGCGCGATCGGACGGCTGCGGGTGGTCGGCCCGCCGGTGGGCGCGGCGGCGCTGACGCTGGTGCTGCTGACCGGGTGGACGGCGGTCGGCGGGGCCGGGCGGCCCCGGCCGGTGGAGGCCGGCCCGGGCTGGCTGCTACTGCCGACGGCGGGCGCGGCCCCGGCCACGGCGGCGTTCTTCACGATCCGCAACCCGGGCGACGTACCGGACGAACTGACCTCCGCCAGCTGGGAGTTCGGCGGCAGGATCACGATCAAGCGGCACCTCCACCAGGGCGCCGCAGGCCGCTGGGAGCCGGTGGCCGCCCTCCCGATCCCGGGCCGCGGCGAGCTGGCGATGGCCCCGGAGGACGCCGACCTGATGATCGCCGACCCCCCACCCCTACGGGCCGGCCAGTGGGTGGACTTCACCCTCGGCTTCCGCCACAGCCCGGACCTTCATCTCAGGGCCCAAGTCCTCCCCCCGGGCACCCGCCCCCGCCCGACCGAACCCCCGGCGAACTGACACTCCCCGGCCGGATCACGCCCCGCCCCCCGTCGAGGCGTGATCCGGCCCGGCCGATGGCCTGTCGGGCGGAGGCAGAGAACACGAGATTGCGGTTCGAACAGGATCAGGCCCCTTTCCCGGCTCCCAGTCCTGGACCGGAACGGACCGGATTCATTTGCCGGCCTCCGGCCCGTACCACTGGAGGGCCTGTCCGGTGACGCTCGCGATGCACTCGAAGTCGCGGTCCCGGTGCAGAAGGGTCAGGCCTTGCAGTTCCGCTGTGGCCGCGACGACCAGGTCCACGGCTCCGGCGCTGCGGTGCTGACCTCGTTTGGTCAGCATGCCCTGGACGTACCAGGCGCGGTCGTAGGCGCGGTCATCGACCGGCACCCAGCCGAACAGCAGCCGCATGTCCTCGATCCCCTGAGCGCGGTCGGCCGCTGTCCGCGCGCTGTAGAAGAACTCAAGTTCGGTGATGGGGCAGCTTGCGACCAAGCCCGCCGCTGCGGCTTGGTCCCAGCCGTACTGCTCGGCGTCGCCGCGCATGAAGCGCGCGAGCGCGCTGGTGTCGATCAGGAATTGCGCCGCGTTCACCGACGGTAGTTCCTCTTGTCCTCGAAGATCTCCAGGTCGAAGGCCCCCGCATCCGCCGCGGCACGCAGCCGTGTGAGGGCGAGCGCTCGCCGCCTGTTCTCCAGCACCTCACGCAGAGCGGTGTTGACCGTCTCCCTCTTGGTGCTGGTGCCGAGAGCCTGAGCCACGTCGGCGAGCAGCTCGTCGTCCAGGTCGATCACGGTCCGGCTCATGTGATGCACCTCCTGATATCAACTCGCATCTGAAGTATATCTCGACATGTTCCAGGCGGAAGGGATGCGTGGACGGCGATGCCCAGCACTGCCGGAACGCCTGCGACGCCGCGCACGTTGGCGCCCCCCTGGGTTCCTCGGACGGGATACGCCGATGGCCCGGACCGCTGTGCGGTCCGGGCCATCGGCCGGCGGAGGAGGTGAGATTCGAACTCGTGAGGGGTTGCCTTGGCCCGCGTTCCGAGCGTGCGCCTCCGGGCCGTCGGTCAGGGGTGGGGGATGACGGCGACCGGGGACTGGGCGTGGTGCAGGGCGGCGTGGGCGACGCGGCCGAGGCGGGGGCCGAAGTCGAGGGAGCGGTGGCGGCGGCCGACGACCAGGAGGGCGGCACCGGCGGAGGCTTCGACCAGGCCGCGGGCGGAGCCGAGCCGGACGTCCTCGATCACCACGGTGTCCGGGTGCCGCTCGCGCTGGCCGGCCAGGGCGAGGGTGAGCAGCTTGGCCTCCAGCGCCTCCAGTTGGGCGATCTCGGTGGGCGGCACGGCCCCGCCGGCGTAGCCGAAGACCGGCGGGAGGTCCCAGCCGTGCACGGCCCGCAGCCGGGCGCCGCGCAGGGCGGCCTCCTGGAAGGCGAAGGCGAGCACCTCCTCCTCCGGGGCGTGCGCGTCGACGCCGACCAGCACCTCGGGCCCGTCATCGCCGGCCCCGTCGGGCGCGCCCGGCTCGCGCACCACGACCACCGGCACCGTGCTGCGGGCGGCCGCGGCCATGCCGACCGAGCCGAGCAGCAGCCCGGTGAAGCCGCCGAGGCCGCGCGAGCCGAGCACCAGGAGGGCGGCGTCCGCGGCAGCGGCGACCAGGCCGTCCACCGGCGCGTCCAGGACGGCGTCGGTGTGCACCACCAGGTCGGGGTGGCGCTCGCGGATCGCGTCGGCGGCCGAGGCCAGCACCCGCTGTGCGGCGGCCGGCAGGTCGTCGGGCTCGGCGAAGGTGGCCACACCGTCGGTCAGCCACGGCCAGGCGTGCACCAGACGCAGCGGGGCGCCCCGGAGCACCGCCTCGTCGGCGGCCCAGAGGGCGGCGGTGGTGCTCTCCGGCGAGCCGTCGACCCCGGCCAGGACGGATGGCGTCATGAGGGTTCCTCCACTGTGTCGGCGCTTGGTGGGGCGGCGCGGGGACGGTGTGCGCACTGACGGCCCGTCCGCTCCTCCCCCACCCTGGCGGTCCGCCAGGGCCTCGCGACAGAGGCCGCAGGCCCCTCGGTGACGGGACGAAAGGCCCGCCCGTGGGAGCGTACGGCGCACCCCGGCGTGCGGGGTGCCGACACCCGGGCACTACCGTGAATCCGGCAATCGCCCTGATCGGGCGGCACCTGGCGCCCTCCGGCGGCGGGTGGAGGACGGGCCGGGGCGAGTACGAGGAGGACAGCGGTGGGCGGAGCGGACGGCAGCGCGGCGGTCGGCGGCGCGCGGATGCCCCGGCTGCGCCTGGACGAGCTGCTGGAGGAGCTCCAGTGGCGGATCGACGCGGCGCGCGGCACCCAGAACCGGGTGCACAGCCTGCTGGAGGCGGTGCTCGCGGTCGGCCGGGAGCTGGACCTCGCCCAGGCTCTGCACCGGATCGTCGAGGCCGCCGCCGACCTGGTGGACGCCCGCTACGCCGCGCTCGGAGTGATCGGCCCGGACGGGCACTCGCTGTCGCAGTTCCTGACGGTGGGACTGTCCGAGGAGGAGATCGCCGAGATCGGCCCGCCGCCGTCCGGCCGGGGCATCCTCGGGGAGTTGATCCGCGACCCGCAGCCGCTGCGCTGCCCGGTGCTGTCCGAGCACCCCGCCTCGGCGGGCTTCCCGCCGAACCATCCGCCGATGCACACCTTCCTCGGGGTGCCGGTGCGGGTGCACGGCGAGGTGTTCGGGAACCTGTACCTCACCGACAAGCGCGGCGGGCTGGACTTCGACACCGACGACGAGGCGGTGATCTCCACCCTGGCGGTCGCGGCCGGGGTGGCGATCGACAACGCCCGGCTGTACGAGGAGGCGCAGCTGCGCCAGCGCTGGCTGCGGGCCAGCGCGGAGATCAGCCGCAGCCTGCTGTCGGGCGCGCCCCGGCTGGAGGTGGTGGAGCTGATCGCCCGCCGGGCCGGGGAGATCGCCGGCGCCGAGCTGGCCGACGTCTCGGTGGCGCTGGACGGTCCGCAGGAGCGGGCGGAGGAGCTGACGGTGGAGGTCGCGCTGGGCGGGGCGCCCGCTGCGCGGCTGGGGGTGACGGTGCCGGTGGACGGCACGCTGTCGGGCGCCGCGTACGCCTCCGGTTCACCGGTGACCAGCGACGACCTGGCCTGCGACGCCCGCTACCCGGCGGGCCCGGCGGGGCGCTTCGACGGGCTGGGCCCGGCGGTCGCGGTGCCGCTGGGCACCGGGGCGGGGTACGGGCGGGGCGTGCTGCTGCTGGCCCGCGCCGCCGGACGGCCGGCCTTCGGGCCGGACGAGACCGGGCCGCTGCTGGGCTTCGCGGACCAGGCGGCGCTAGCCCTGGAGCTGGCCGAGCGGCGGCGCGACGCCGAGCAGCTGACGCTGCTGGAGGACCGTGACCGGATCGCCCGGGACCTGCACGACCTGGCGATCCAGCGGCTGTTCGCGACCGGGATGACGTTGCAGAGTGCGGGCCGGCTGATCGACAGCCCGGCCGCCGCCGACCGGGTCGCCCGCGCGGTGGCGGACCTGGACGAGACCATCAAGATCATCCGGTCGACGATCTTCGGGCTGCGCGCCCACAGCGAGCCCGACCGGGGCCTGCGCGCCCGCGCCACCCGCGTCGCCGCCGAGGCGCAGGGGACGCTCGGCTTCGCGCCCCGGCTGAGCATGGAGGGCCTGCTGGACACCGACGTGCCGCAGGAACTGGCCGACCACGTGGTGGCCGTCCTCGGCGAGGCGCTCAGCAACGCCGCCCGGCACGCGCGGGCGGGCCGGGTGGAGGTGACGCTGCGGGCGCTCGCCGGGCGGGTGTCCCTGGTGGTGGCCGACGACGGGGTGGGCGTTCCCGAGGGCGGCCGGCGCAGCGGGCTGCGCAACCTCGCCGAGCGGGCCGAGCGGGTGGGCGGCGCCTTCACGGTCGGGCTCGCCGAGGGCGGCGGCACCCGGCTCTCCTGGGAGGCCCCGCTCAGCTCCTGACGTGCCGTCACCGGGCCTTCGCCCACGCCGCTCCGCCCCCTTGCGCACGCCGTCCCTACTCGAACGACCGAACGTCCTCGGGCGGGTTCACACGTCAAGCACGCCCCCTTCGAAGAACGCTCTCAACATCCATTGTCGCCACGCATGTTCGACGGTAGAGTCGCCGTTCGCCGAGCACGGATGAGCATTCGACGGCATCATTTGGGGCGGCCATGTCAATTAATCAGGACACCCTCCAGGTCGTTCCCGACCTGATCCACGCGTTCACGGAAATGGCACGCCGCAATCCCCGGCACCCCGCGATCGTCCAGCGGGGACGCACCCTCGACTACGGCCGGCTCGCAGAGCTGGCGAACACCCTGGCCAGGCGCCTGGGACCGGACCCCGGCACGGTCTCCGTGCCGGCCGTCCACACGGCCGAAACGGTGGTCGCACTTCTCGGCGTGCTGACCGCCGGGGGCGTGTACTGCCCGATCGATCCGGCATTCCCGGCGGCCCGTCGACACGCCATGGCGACGGCCGCGAACTGCCGCACGGCGATACTCGGCGACGCCGTCGCGGAGCACCAACTCGACGCTCGATTAGTAGAGTTACCCGCCCTCTCGGAATTCCCCGGAGAACCGCCCGGAACCCTTCCGGCGGACCGTGCCGCAAGCGGCCCGGAACATCCGGCCTACATTCTCTTCACGTCGGGTTCGACCGGGCAGCCGAAACCCGTCGCCACTCCCCGCCGGGCCGTCGCGGCCACGGCCCACGCACTGCGCGACCTCTTCCACCTCACCCCCCAGGACCGGGTGCTCCAGTTCGCCTCGCTCAACTGGGACACCTGCTTCGAGGAGATCCTCCCGGCACTCACCGCGGGCGCCACCCTCGTCCTCGACCCCGACGCGCACTGCGGGTCGTTCCCGCGCTTCCTGCGGATGGTCGAGCGCGAGCGGATCACCGTCCTGGACCTGCCGACCGCCTTCTGGCACGAACTCGTCCACCACCTGGTCGACGACCGGGCCGAACTGCCGCCCCGCGTCAAACTCCTGGTGATCGGCGGGGAGGCCGTCCAACCGGCCCGGCTGGACGACTGGGCCCGGCTGGACACCGGGCGGATCCGGCTGCTGAACACCTACGGCTGCACCGAGACCACCCAGATCACCCACGCCGTCGACCTGTCCGGACCGCTCGCCCGCGAACCGGCCCGGCCCGGCGCCGACCGCGCACCGGCCGCCCGCGCACCGATCGGCCACGCCCTGCCGCACGTCATCGAACGCCTCGGCGAGCAGGGCGAGTTGCTGATCGGCGGGCCCGGCCTCGCGCTCGGCTACCCCGGCCTGCCCGAGGCGACGGCGGCCCGGTTCACCACCGTCGACGGCGAGCGGTACTTCCGCACCGGCGACCGGGTGAGCCGCGGCCCGGACGGCCTGCTCACCCACCAGGGCCGCCTGGACGGCGAATTGAAGGTGCGCGGCGTCCGGGTGGACCCGGCGGAGGTCGAGGCGCACCTCACCGGCCACCCCGAGGTGAGCGCCGCCGCCGTCACCGGCGCCGCCCTGGCCGGCCGCACCGCGCTGCTCGCGTACGTCGTGGCGCGGCGGCACACCTCCCCGCCGGACCTGGCCGGCGAGTTGCTGTCCTACCTGCGGGCCCGGGTGCCCGGCCACCTCGTACCCGGGCGGATCACCGTCGTCCCCCGGCTCGTGCACACCCCCAGCGGCAAGGTCGACCGGGCCGGCTGCCACCTGCGCTACGGCGCCCACGACAGGTCGAAGGAGACCTCCGTTGAGCACTGACCTCACCACCCCCGCCACCCCGCAGGACCTGGTGGCCGTCTTCCGGCGCGTGCTGGAACGCGACGACGTGGCGCCCGACTCCGACTTCTTCGACCTCGGCGGCGACTCGCTGATCGCCACCCGGGTGCTGAGCGCCGTCGCGCGCGGCTACGCCGTCGAGCTCACCTTCGACGAGTTCCTGCTCGGGCCCACTCCCACCGCGCTCGCGCGCAGAATCACGGCCGCGAGATGAACGACCACCCGTTCAACGGCCAGCAGTTCAACGCGCATCAGCCAGGAGGAACCGCCGTCGTGGTCGGCGCCGGACTGGCCGGGCTCACCGCCGCCACCGGGCTGGCGGCCCACGGTTTCGACGTGACCGTCCTGGAGGCCCGGGACCGGGTCGGCGGGCGCACCCACGGCATCGAGGCCGCCCCCGGTGTCCTGGTCGACGCCGGAGCCGCCTACCTGGGCGACCGGCACACCGAACTACTCGCCATGATGGACGAGTTGGTGCTCAAGACCACCCCCACCACGATGTCCGGTGCCAGCCGGTTCGCGCTCGGCAGCGGCAACGACAACCACAACGGCAGCAGCGCCGACGCCACGACCCGCGACGGCCGGTTCCCGCCGCTCGACGGCGTCGCGCTCGGCGACCTGTTCGACCGGCTGTCCGAACTCACCGCCGCCGTACGGCCGGAGGCGCCCTGGCTCACCCCGGACGCCGAACGCCTGGACGCCCTGACCGCCGCCGAGTGGGCCGAGCAGCACCTCACCCACCCCGACGCCCGGCTGTTCTTCCCGTTGTTCCTGGGTGAGATGACGGCCGCCGACCCGGCCGACATCTCCGTCCTCCACCTCGCCTTCTACCTGCGCTCCGGCGGCGGCCTGCGCTACCTCAACGCCTTCGCCGGCGGCGCCCAGCAGGACCGGATCTCCGGCGGCGCCCACCAGGTGTGCGAGCGGCTGGCCGAGCGCCTGGGCCGCCGGGTACGGCTGGGCGAGCCGGTCCGGGCCGTCCACCAGGACGCCGACGCCGTCACCGTGCACACCGACCGCGGCGAACACCGCGCGGACGTCGCCGTCATGGCGCTGCCGCCGCTGCTCGCCGACGCGATCGACTACCGGCCCGGCCTGCCGGTGCGCCGGGCCGGCGAGCGCACCGCGCGCGGCTGCGCGGTCAAGGTCCACCTGGTCTACCCGGCGCCGCTGTGGCGCGACCACGGCCTGTCCGGCTGGTCGGTCAACGCCCGGGGGCCACTGCTCTCCACCGTGGACGACTCCCCCGCCGAGGCCGGCATCGGCGTCCTGACCGGCTTCGTCACCGGCGCCGAGGCGCACCGCTTCGCCGCCCTCACTCCGCGGCAGCAACGCGCCGCGGCCGTCGGGCAGGCCGCACAGCTCTTCCCGATGCTCCCCGAGCCGACCGCCTGCCACGTCACCGACTGGCTCAACGACCCGTACAGCCAGGGCTGTTACGCCGCCCTGCTGGGGCCCGGCGACTGGCCGCGGCTCGGCCCGGCGCTGACCGCGCCGCACCACCGGGTGCACTGGGCCGGCACCGAGACCAGCACCGCGTACTTCGGGCTGATGGAGGGCGCGATCCGCTCCGGCCACCGGGTCGTCGCCGACATCCTCGCCCGCACCTGAGACCCGCGCCGGACGTCCGGGTCCGACGCCCGCACCTGAGACCCGCGCCCGACGTCCGGGTCCGACGCCCACTCCGGACGCCCGCGCCCCGAACCCACGCCTGACGCCCCACCCCCGTCCTTCCCCGGCCCTTCCCCCTCCCCGGCGCCGATTCCACGAGAACCCGCGCCCGGCCCCCCTTCGGGAGACCCCCATGAGCGACCGCAGTTCCATCGCGCCCCTCGCCGCCAGACAGCGGCTGATGACCGAACCCGCCCTGGGCGCGGGCAACTTCCTCGACCACGCCCTCGCGGCCAACCCGCACCGCGCCGTCCCGTCCGTCTTCACCCACCGCACCGACCACCGCGGCGAGGTGGTGCTGCGCGGCCACAGCCTGCTCGATCTGGCCGCGCTGCGCGACCGCTACGCCGCCTGGTACCACGCCAACGGGGTGCGCCCCGGCGAGCCGGTGGGCGTCGTGGTCGGCGAGGGGCTGGAACCGCTACTGCACTTCCTCGCGCTGACCTCGCTGGGCGCCGTCCCCGCGCTGGTCAACGACGCGATGCGGCACGACGTGCTGGTCCGCTACCTGGACCACGTCGGCGTGGTCGGCGTGGTCGCCGACGACCCCACCCGGCTGGCCGCCGCCTACCGCGAGGACCCGGGCCGCCGCCCGCGCTTCCTCGCCCTGGCCGCCGAGGTGCAGGCCTTCGACGCCGACACCGTCGAGCTGCCCGCCGGCCACCCGTACCGGCACGCCCCGGACGACGTGGTGGCGCTGATCCACTCCTCCGGCACCACCGGCACCCCCAAGTCCACGATGCTGGCGCACCGCCAGTTCTGGGACGGCAAGCAGCCGCGGATGGAGCGCTTCCCCGCCGAGCCGTACGACCGGCTGATGTCGCTGATGCCGCACACCCACGCCGGCGGGCTCAGCTACTTCCTCACCGCGACGCTGCTCGGCCTGCCCACCGTGGTGATGTCCGACTGGCGGCGCGCCGTCGTCGAGCCGGTGATGGAGGCCTTCCAGCCGACCATGGTCGCCTCCTTCCCCCGGACCTTCGTCGAGCTGGCCACCGGCGAACTCCCGGTCCGCGGCGCGGCCCGGGTGCACTCCTGGTTCAACACCGGTGACAGCGCGCACCACGGGCACATCCGCCGCCTGGTGACGCTCGGCGAGCGGCCGGCCGGGCTGATCCGCCCCTGGCTGCTGCCGCAGGACCGGGCCGACCAACCCGCTCTTCCCGGTTCGCAGTTCGTCGACGGCCTGGGCTCCTCCGAGATGGGCATGGCGCTCTTCGGCCAGGTGACCACCCCGGAGAGCGCCCGCGACGACCGCTGCGTCGGCAGGCCGCTGGAGGTGGTCCTGAAGGCCGCCGTGCTCGACCAGGACGGCACCGAACTCCCGGACGGCACGGTCGGGTTGCTCGGCGTGGTCAGCCCCTCCCGGACCCCGGGCTACTGGCACGACCGGCGGCTGACCGAGAGCTTCGAGCTGGCCGGCTACTGGCTCACCGGCGACGTCGCCCGCCGCTCGCCGGACGGCCGGTTCTACCACCTCGACCGCACGGTGGACGTCATCGACACCGCCGACGGCCCGGTCTACAGCCTGCCGATCGAGGAGGTGCTGCTCGCCGACTGCGCCGACCTGGTGCAGGACTGCTCGGTGGTCGGCGTGCCCGGGGCGCCCGGTGAGGGACAACGCCCGGTCGCCGTCGTCCGGTTGCAGGCAGGGGCCGGAGGGGCCGCCGGGGCCGGCGCCGAGGAGGTACAGGACGCGGCGAACAAGGCGCTGGCCGCGGCCGGGCTGGCCGCACTCGCCGCCGTCCGGATCGCCCGCACACCTCAGGACTTCCCGCTCGGACCGACCGGCAAGGTGCTCAAGCGCGAGCTGCGCACCCGCTTCGCGGGCCTCTTCACCGACGTCCGAGCCGACCCCCAGGCAAGCCCTCGAACAGACCCCCTGGTCGACCCCTCCACCGCCCCCTCCACCGGCCAGTAGCCGGCCGTGGACCACCCCGTGATCCGCCAGCCGTACACGTACGCGCGGACGGCGCTGGTCGAGCCGGACTGGCGGCGGCTGCCGGGCTGGCGCCGCGTCACCGAGGCGCAGTGGCGCGACGCCCAGTGGCAGCGGGCCCACTCGGTGAAGACCGCCCGGCAGCTGCGGGCCGTCGTCGGCGACCGGCTCGCCGACCACTTCTACCGCGAACTCGCCGCCGACCAGGCCGGGTTCGCCACCATGCCGATGCTGCTGCCGCCGCAGCTGCTGAACACCATGGCCCCGGACGCCCCGGCCGACCCGCAGGCCTTCACCGAGGCGTTCCTGGCCGACCCGGTGCGCCGCTACATGCTGCCGGTGCGCACCGACCGGCACCCGCACTGGCCCAGCCATCCCCGGGCCGAGCGGGATTCGCTGCACGAGGCGGACATGTGGGCCGTCGAGGGACTGACGCACCGTTACCCCACCAAGGTGCTGGCCGAGTTGACCGCCACCTGCCCGCAGTACTGCGGCCAGTGCACCCGGATGGACCTGGTCGGCACCTCGACGCCCCAGGTGGCCAAGACCCGGCTGCTGCTGCGCCCCGCCGACCGGCAGGAGCAGATGCTCGACTACCTCAAGCGCACCCCCGCCGTGCGCGACGTGGTGCTGTCCGGCGGCGACCTCGCCAACGTCCCCTGGCCCCGGCTGGAGTCCTTCCTGCTGAGGCTGCTGGACCTCGGCACCGTCCGGGACATCCGGCTGGCCAGCAAGGCCGTGGTCGGCCTGCCCCAGCACTGGCTGCAACCGCAGTTGCTGGACGGCCTGGCCCGGGTCGCCGAACTGGCCGCCCGCCGCGCGGTCAACCTGGCCGTGCACACCCACGCCAACCACGTGCGCTCGATCACCCCGCTGGTCGCCGAGGCGGCCCGGGCCCTGCTGGACGCGGGCGTGCGGGACGTCCGCAACCAGGGCGTGCTGATGCGGGGCGTCAACGACACCGCCGAGGACCTGCTCGACCTCTGCTTCGCCCTCCAGGGCGAGGCGAACATCCTGCCGTACTACTTCTACCTCTGCGACGTGATCCCGGGCGCCGAGCACTGGCGGACGCCGCTGCACCAGGCGCAGCGCCTCCAGGAGGCGATCATGGGCTACCTGCCCGGCTACGCGACCCCGCGCCTGGTCTGCGACGTCCCGCACGTCGGCAAGCGCTGGGTGCACCAGGCGGTGGCCTACGACCGCGAGCTCGGCATCTCGTACTGGACCAAGAACTACCGCACCGGCCTGGAGATCGGCGGCGGCCAGGACGCCCCGCTCGACCGGCGCCACCCCTACTACGACCCGGTGGACACCCTCCCGGAGACCGGCCGCCGCTGGTGGTCCGAGCCGTCCACCGCACGAGGAGCGCGATGAGCACCCCCGGCCCGAGCCCCGCCCCGAGCCCCGCCCCTCCCCGGGACGGCGAACTGCGCCGCCTGTGCTGGATCTTCCCCGACCGCGAGTCCTCCCGGATGGCCGCGATGTGGCACGGCTTCTTCTGGGACCTCTACGCCGAGAGCGCCGCCGACCTCGGCCTGCGCTGGACCAGGCACGCGCCGGAGGCCGTCACGGTGGACGCCACCGGGCCCGGCCGCCCCCGGGTCTACGTGGACGACGAGCCGGTCACCCCCGAGGACACCCTGTTCATCACCGCGCTCTACTCGCTGCCGTACCAGTCGATGGACGTCTTCAACCAGTACGCGCTGTACGCGGTGCTCGAACAGGCCGGGTTCTACCTGCCGTTCCCGCCGCAGGTCTCGCTGATCGGCAACGACAAGCTGGCCACCCTGCTGTTCCTGGGCGGCTCCCCGGTGCCGACCATCCCGACGGTGCGGATCGGCACCGGCCGGGACATCAGCAAGCACGGCTACGAGGTGGGCCTGCGGAACATGACCTACCCCGCGATCGTCAAACCCGCCGGCTGGTGCGGCGGCGGCGGGATCAACCTGGCCCGCGGCCCCGAGGACGTCCGGGGCCTGGCCAGCCTCGCCCAGGGCGGCGACACCACGCTGGTGGTCCAGCCCTACCTGGGCGACGGCACGATCGACTACCGGGTGTACGTCGTCGACGGCGAGCCGTACGCGGTGATGAAGCGGACCCCGGAGCCCGGCTCCCCGGTCGCCAACGCCAGCCGGGGCGGAGCCATGGAGTTCCCGCCGGTGCCGCCCGAACTCGCCGCCGCCACGGCCTGGTTCGCCGAGCGGCTGCCGATCCCGTTCTTCTGCGTCGACTTCCTGTACGACGGCGAGCGGTACTGGTTCTCCGAACTGGAACCGGACGGCGTGATCGCCCCCGACCTCACCGACCCGGACCGCACCCTCCAACGGGACGTCACCCGCGCCCGCTTCGCCGCCTACCGCGACGGCCACGCCAGGTGGCTCGCGGACGGCGCCCGCCCGCTCACCCTCGACCCCGCCCGAAGCCCCGCCCCCACACCCACACCCACACCCACACCCACCTCCAACCGCGACCTCGACCTCGCCCCCCGGACGGACTCCCGATGACCGCCTCCTTCTCCCTGCCCCCCGAGGCCGCCGAGCCCCGCCTGCACGTGGCCCGGCGCACCCTGGAGCGGCTGCGCAGCGTCCCCGACCTGGCCCCGCGCTACGCCAGCCACGTCAACGTCCACACCCTCGACCGGCTCGCCACGCTCCCGCCCCTGGCGAAGGACGACCTCAACACCGCCCTCGCGCACCTGGAGCCCGCCGCCGACCAGGCCGCCACCTGGCTGTTCCAGAGCGGCGGCAGCACCGGCGCCCCCCAGGTCGGCTACGCCCCCACCGGCTTCTACATGGCCGGCGTGCACGCCCACTGGCAGCCGCTCGACCGGACGGACGTCTTCGTCAACGCCTGGGGTGCCGGCCGGATGTGGGGCGCGCACTTCCTCGCCGCCGCGCTCGCCGACCTCTCCGGCTGCCGGATCATCGCGCTCGGCTCGGTCGCCGCCGAGGAGTACGGCGACTGGCTGGCCTTCCTGGCCGCGCGCCGGGTGACGGCCATCGGCGGGACGCCCAGCGTGCTGCGGCTCTGGTTCGCGCACGCCCGCGCCGCCGGCATCCGACTCCCCTCCCTGCGCAAGGTGTTGTGGCTCGGTGAGGCCTGGCAGCCCCAACTCGACGAGGACCTCGCCGTGGTGGCGCCCGAGGCGCGGCGCTGGGGCATGTTCGGCAGCACCGAGACCTGGGTGGTGGCCACCAACACACCCGACTGCCCGGCCGACACCTTCCACCCGCTGCCCGACCAGCTGGTCCACGCCGACGCCGGCGGCCTGCTCGACTTCACCACCCTCAACCCCGAGATGCTCAACCCCGTGCTGCGCTACCGCACCGGCGACGCGGGCGAGTTGACCGACTGCCCGTGCGGGCGCCCGGGCCCGGCGATGCGGGTGCTGGGCCGACGCGACAACGTCGTCCAGGTCCGCGGCCTCGGACTGGACGTGGCCGAACTGATCGCCCGGGCCGAGCGCGAACCGGGCGTGGCCCGGGCCCAGGTGGTGCTGACCGAACAGCGCGGCCGGGCCACCGGGGTGGAGGTCCTGCTGCTCACCGGCGGGACGGGCGCCACGCCCGACGCCGAGCGGCTGCGCAAGGAGCTGTTCAGCGCCACCTTCACGCTCAGCACCGCCTTCCAGCACGACCCGGAGTCCTTCCGGGTACGGCCGGTCGAGGAGCTGATCAGCAACGGCCGCACCGGCAAGACCGCCGGGCTGGTCCTGCGGGAGGGTGCGTGAAGTCCGACCGGACGGGCGAGGGCGTGACGTCCGACCCGGTGGGAGGCGGGACGGCGCCCGCGCGGCCGGCGCCGCTGGGCCGGGGCTTCGACCTGTTCTGGGCCGGGCAGACCGTCAGCCTGGTCGGCGACAAGGTCACCGTGTTCGTCGTCCCGACCCTGATGATCTTCGTTCTGCACGCCTCCGCCCTCCAGGTCGGCGTGGTGGCGATGGCCCAGTACCTCGGCATCCCGCTGCTCGGGCCGGTCGCCGGGGTGCTGGTCGACCGCTGGGACAAGCGCCGCACCATGCTCGGCTGCGACCTGGTCCGGCTGGCGGCGGTGGCGGCGATCCCGCTCGCGTACTGGCTCGACGTGCTGTCCACCCCGCTGCTGTTCGGCTGCGTGGCGGTGATCAGCGGCGCGACGATCTTCTTCAATGTCGGCTACCTGGTCGCCGTCCCCGCCGTGGTGCCCGAGGACGGCATGGTCCGCGCGTACTCCCGGCTGGAGGGCAGCGGCTCGGTCGCCGAGGTCGCCGGCCCCTCCATCGCCGCCGCCCTGTACAGCGCGCTCGGGGTGGCCGCCCTGCTGGTGGACGCGGCCAGCTACCTGGTCTCGGCCGTCTGCTTCCGGTACATGAGCCCGTGGGGCGAGCGGACGGTCGAACCCGGCTCGATCCGGGACCGGCTGACCCTCGGCTTCCGGCTCAACTGGGCGGACCCGGTGCTGCGCCGGGTGGTGCTGGCGGCCGTCACGCTCAACTGCGGCGGGCCGGTCTTCGTCACCGTCCTGCCCGTCCTCGCCTACCGGGGCCTGGGCGTGACGGTCGGCGCCTTCGGCGCGGCCATGTCGGTGGCCGCGCTCGGAGCGCTGATCGGCGCCCTGGTCGCCCCGCGGCTCAGCCGGCGGTTCGGCCTGGGGCGGACGATGGCCTGGTCGCTGCTGCTGCACTGCCTGGCCGGCCTCGGCCTGCTCGCCGCGCCCGCACTGCCGCCCGGGCCGGTGATCGCGGTGACCATGGGCTGCTACGGGTTCTTCATGTCCTGCATCAACGTGTGCAGCGCGCCCACCCGGCAGGCCCGGATGACCGCCCGCAACCAGGGCGTCATGCACGCCGCCTTCCGAACCGTCACCTGGGGCGTGATCCCGCTCGCCGCGCTGGTCGGCGGCCTGGCCGTCACCCTGCTCACCGGCCCGCTGGGCATCCTGGACGCGGCCCGGGCGGTGATGGCGGGCGGCACCCTGCTGGCCGCCTGTTCCTTCCTCCCCGCCCTCGGCCTCCAGCCGCTGCTGGACGCCGCCGGGCGCGAGGCCGCCGCCCCCGGGGAGCTCGCGGAGAGCGCGTCATGAGCGGCGGGAGCGCTGGGAGCGCTGGGAGCGCCGGGAGCGCCGGGAGCGGCGCGAAGGCCGGGAGCGCCGACGGGAAGGTCCTGCTGATCACCGGGACGTCCTCCGGCATCGGCCTGGCCACCGCCGTCGCGGCGGCCCGGGCCGGGTACCGCACGGTGGCCACCCTGCGCGAACCCGGCCGCGCCGGGGAGCTCCGGCGGGCCGCCGAGGCCGCCGGCGTCACCGTGGACGTCCGCCGCCTCGACGTCACCGACCCCGGCTCGATCGCCGCCTGCCTGGACGGCGTGGCCCGGACGTACGGGCGGCTGGACGCCGTGGTCAACAACGCGGGCGTCTCCAACTCCGACCCGACCCTGGAGATGTCCACCGACGCGGCGCTGCGGGCCAACCTGGAGGTCAACTTCTTCGGGGTGGCCGCGGTCAGCCGGGCCGCGCTGCCGCTGCTGCGGGCCGCCGCAGGCCGCCTGGTCGCCGTCGGCAGCGTGCACGGCGTGGTCGGTCAGCCGTTCAACGAGGCCTACTGCGCCGCCAAGTTCGCCGTCGAGGGGTTCCTGGAGGCGCTCGCCCCGGTCGCGGCGGCGCACGGCGTCCAGGTCTCGGTGGTCGTCCCCGGCTACGTCCCGGACACCCGGTTCGGGGTCTTTCCGGACATCGACCGCGGCACCGTCCAGGCCGCCTCCGGCCCGTACGCGCCCACCTTCGCCGGCTACCTGGACTGGATCGGCGGCCAGGGCTGGGAGTCGGCCGGCCAGCCCGCCCGGGAGGTCGCCGAGGTCGTCGTGCGGACCCTGCTCTCCGACCGGCCGCCCTTCCGGGTGCCCGCCAACCAGTGGGCCGCCGACTACCTGGCCGCCAAACTCGCCGACCCGGACGGCTCCACCGTCCAGTCCCTCGCCCGGACCTGGCTCGGGCAGCCCGAAGCACGCCTCCAAGCGCGAGTCGAAGCACCCCCCGCAGCACCCGCCGAAGCACCCCCCGCCGCACCCTCCTCCTGAGCAAGGGACCCGACCACCATGCCCGCCAAGCCCCTGGCCGAGCTGATCGCCTTCGCCCGCGCCAACTCGCCGTTCTACGCCGAGCTGTACCGCGACCTGCCCCCCGCCGCCGAGCGCCTCGACCAGCTCCCCGTCATCGACCAGGCCGCCTTCTGGGCCGCCAACACCTGGCCCGACAACCGCGTCCTGACCGGCCCGCTCAGCGACGCCGGCATCTACAAGACCGGCGGCACCACCGGCGTCCCCAAGTTCTCGCCCTGGACCCGCACCGAGCACGCCGACTCGGTCACCGCCTTCGGCGCCGGACTCGTCCGGGCCGGCCTGCGGCCCGGGCACCGGGTCGCCAACCTCTTCACGGCCGGCGAACTCTACGGCGGCTTCCTCTACATCGAGGGCGCCCTGCACCACGCCCCCGTGGACAACGTCCGCCTGGGCGTCGGCGGCGCCGCCCCCGACCCGTACATCGCCGACCTCATCACCGGCTTCGGCGTCCACGTGCTGGCCGGCGAGCCGATGAAGCTCAGCGCCGTCGCCGAGTGCCTGGTCCAGCGCGGGGAGACGGCCGACGGGGTCGAACTGCTGCTGTTCGGCGGCGACCTGCTCTTCGCCGACCTGCGGCCGATCCTCGCCCGGGCCTTCCCCCACGCCGCCGTCGCCTCCGTCGGCTACGCCTCCAACGACGCCGGGCTGGTCGGCTCGCCCGTCCCCGGCGACGACGTCCGGGTGCACGAGGCCTTCGCGCACCGCACGGTGGTGGAGCTCGTCGACGACGTCACCGGCAAGACGATCACCACGCCCAGGACTCCCGGCCGGGTCGTCGTCACCAACCTGTTCCGCACCCTGATGCCGATCCTGCGCTACCCGACCGGTGACCGCGCCGAGTGGACCGACGCCCGCTGCCGCCGCTTCCGCCTGCTCGGCCGCTCCACCGAGGGCGCCCGGGTCGGCACCGTCGCCATGCCCACCGAGGAGATCCGGGCCGTCCTGCTCGCCGCCGACCCGGAGCGCCACATCACCGGCATGCAGCTCGTGCAGCGCCGCTGGGCCGGGCGCGACGGCCTGATCCTGCGCCTCGGCTACACCGGGCAGCGGCCGGCCCCCGAGCTCGCCGACCGGCTCGTCGAGGCCGTGTACACGGCCCGGCCGCTCTACCCCGACGAGGTCG
The DNA here is from genome assembly GCF_040685715.1 of Kitasatospora sp. NPDC088264. Classification (NCBI taxonomy): domain Bacteria; kingdom Bacillati; phylum Actinomycetota; class Actinomycetes; order Kitasatosporales; family Streptomycetaceae; genus Kitasatospora; species Kitasatospora sp. NPDC088264. The sequence goes on along the minus strand of NZ_JBFBIR010000020.1, from coordinate 50,455 downwards.
CGCTGGGCAGCATCCACGACCTCGCGGTCGAGTGGGTGCCGCGCTCCGAACTGGTCACCAACCCGCGCACCGGCAAGCTCCAGCAGGTACTGGACGAGCGTCCGCGGTCCTGACCGGGAGGTGACGACGGGGGCCGGGCAGCGGTGAGGGGCCGGGCGCTCAGTCGGTCTGCGGCCGGCCCCCGATCACCACGCTCTGCCCGCGGAACTCGGCGATGGCCTTCCCGTCCGCCCGCCGGACCGTCACGTCGTAGACCCCGCCGCGCCCGGCCCGCGACCGCTCCACCGCCTCCGCCACCAGTTCGTCCCCGACCGCCGCCGGGGCCAGGAAGACGACCTGCGCCGCCTGCGCGACCGTCACCGGGCCGTGGCTGTTGCAGGCGAACGCGAACGCGGCGTCGGCGAGCAGGAACAGGAAGCCGCCGTGCGCCGTCCCGTGGCCGTTCACCATCGTCGCGGCCACCGTCATCCGCGTCACCGCTCGACCGGCGGACACCTCGTCCAGCGCGATGCCCAGCAGCCGACAGGTCTCGTCCCGCGCGTAGAGGGCGGCGGTCCCGGGGTCGAGCATGGCGTCCTGTTCCCTCCGTCGACGGCGTCCCGAGCCAGCCTAGGGCACGGCGCCCGCCCGCCGTCCGGGGGAACTCGGCCACGCCGCCCCGCCGTTCGGCCCGCCCCGCCGCCCGCCGACCCTAAGGTCTGTCCGGCAAGATCCGCCGGACAGGCCCTGGCCTGCTCAGGTTCCCCGAGCGCAAGGACGGCTGATGGCCCAGAAGTCACCCGCGACCGCCACCCCACCGGGCCCCGCCGAGATCCCGTCGGCGCAGCCGCCCAGCGGATCCGTGACGGCCCTGCGGATCGGGGCCGCCGTGGCCGGCGCGCTGCCCTCCGTGGTGCTGCGGCTGGCCGAGGTGCACCTGGCGCCCGTGCCGGGCATGGTGGTCTTCGGCCTCGGCGTCCTGGCGGCGGCGCTCCTGCTGATGTGGGCCGCGGAGACCGCCCGGGCCGACATCTCCGGCCCGCTCGCCCTGGCCCTGCTGGCGTTCATCGCCGTCCTGCCCGAGTACGCCGTCGACCTCTACTTCGCGTACGCGGCCGGCACCCGGCCCGAGTACGCCGCCTACGCGGCCGCCAACATGACCGGCGCCAACCGGCTGCTGGTCGGCGTCGGCTGGCCACTGGTCGCCCTCGCCTCCTACTTCGCCGCCCGGCGCCGCGGCGCCGCCCCCGGGATCACCCTGCGGGAGCACCGCCGGATCGACACCGCCTTCCTCGGCGCCGCCGCCCTGGTGGCCTTCGTGATGCCGCTGACCCGGCAGATCTCCTGGGTGCTCGCGGTCGTCCTGATCGCCTGGTACGGCTACTACCTCTTCCGGGTCAGCCGCTGTAGCGAGGACGACGAGGAGGAACTCATCGGCGTTCCGGCCCGGTTGGCCGCCCTCCCCCGGCAGCGCCGCCGGGCGACCACCGTCCTGGTGTTCGCGGTCGCGGCCGGGGTGATCTTCGCCTGCGCCGAGCCCTTCGCCACCTCGCTGGTCGACGCCGGCGCCTCGCTCGGCATCGACCGCTTCCTGCTGGTGCAGTGGCTGGCCCCGCTCGCCTCCGAGGCGCCCGAGCTGATCGTCGCGGTCGTCTTCGCCTGGCGGCTGCGCGGGGACGACGGCCTCGGCGCGCTGCTCTCCAGCAAGGTCAACCAGTGGACCCTGCTGATCGGCTGCCTCCCGCTCGCCTACCTGGCCGGCGGCGGCGCGGCCTCCCTCCCGCTGGTCGAACGCCAGGTGGACGAGGTACTGCTGACCGCCGCGCAGACCGTCCTGGCCGTGGTGCTCCTGCTCGACCTTCGGTTCCTGCCCTGGAAGGCCGGGCTGCTGTTCGCCCTGTTCGCCGTCCAGTTCGCCCTCCCCGGCGAGTCCGCCCGGGTCGCCCTCAGCTGGGTCTACCTCGCCCTGGCCGTCCCGCTCCTCGCCGTACGCCTCCGCCAACTCCCGCCGACCGTCCGCGCCTTGGCGGGCCGCATCGAGGGCGATCCGCACTAGTCGGTGCGCGGGGGCAGGCGGCGGCCGACGACGAGTTCCGGGCGGATGCGGATCCGGACGGCCCCGGGGGCGCGGCCAGCGGCGGGGCCGACCTGGGCGCGGCCGAGGACGGTCACGTACCAGCCGGAGCCGTCCACGCCGTCCACCTCGTCGGCCTCGAAGGCGATCACGGCGTCGTCCACGGCCCGGGCGAGTTCGGAGCCGGCCGGGGCCGAGAGCAGCACTCCGCCGCCGTCCGACAGGTCGAGCCGGAAGGACACCGGCAGCACCGCCGGGAGGGCGCGGATGGTGTAGACCACCCGGCCGACCGCGGCCCTGGCCAGCAGTTCCAGCGCCCGCTCCCGGTCCAGTTCGAGCAGGTCGTGATCACCGTTCATGCTCTCGATGCTCGCCCCGGCGGTGGCGGCGCCGCGAGGGCCGATGGTCCCGCCGGGGGTCCCGGGCCCGGACGTCGCGTCAGCCCCGCAGGGAGCGCAGGTGCGCCGGCTGCGCGGCGGCGGCCGCCTGGCGCAGCTCGGTGGAGATCAGCGCGGCCTGCACCCGCCGCTCCACACCCAGCTTGGCGAGCAGCCGCGACACGTGGTTCTTCACCGTCTTCTCGGCGAGGTAGAGCCGTTCGCCGATCTGCCGGTTGGTCAGGCCCTCCCCGATCAGCGCCAGCACCTCCTGCTCGCGCACGGTCAGCGCGGGCCCGGTGGTGACGGGCTGCGCGGGCTCGGCGTCGCTGCGCAGGCGGTTGAGCAGCCGGGTGGCGGCGCCCGGGTCCAGCATCGAGCGGCCGGAGGCGACGGTCCGCACCGCGGCCACCAGGTCGGTGCCGCTGATCTGCTTGAGCACGTACCCGGCGGCACCCGCCATCACGGCGTCCAGCAGCGCCTCCTCGTCATCGAAGGAGGTCAGCATCAGGCAGGCCAGGCCGGGCATCCGGGAGCGCAGTTCACGGCAGACCGACACCCCGTCGCCGTCGCCCAGCCGGACGTCCAGCACCGCCACGTCGGGCCGCAGCGCGGGCACCCGGACGAGCGCCTGCTCGGCGGTGGCGGCCTCGCCGACCACCTCCAGATCGGGCTCGCCGTCCAGCAGGTCGTGCACCCCGCGGCGCACCACCTCGTGGTCGTCCAGCAGGAACACCCGCACCGGCGCCGGTGCCCCGGCGCCCGCCGTCTTGGTCGCCATCACGCGGCTCCACCTTCGTCACCCCCGCACACTCCCGGCAGGGCCCAGGGCATCATCGCCCACCGACCGCCGCAGGACCCAGGGCCCAACGACCCCATTCGGGCGAGCACACGGGCGGCGCGGCCCCCGGAGGAGCCGCGCCGCCCGTACCGGAGGGGCCGTCAGCGCCGCCGCGCGCTGCCGAGGCCCGCCAGCAGGAAGGCCAGCGCCACCCCGGCCCCGCTGACCGCCGCGAGCACCACCCGGGAGCCGACGGCGCCCTCGTCCGACAGCAGGATCGCCACCGCCCCCAGCGAGGCGACGGCGGCGCCGACGACCAGCCACCCCGCGAGGGTGACGGCGGCGGGGCGGCCGGAGCGCGGCGCCGGCCGGGCGCCCGGGGCCGCCCAGCGGGCGGCGGCCTCGTGCTGCTCCCCGCGCCGGTCCCACCGGGCGCGGACCCGCAGCGCCACGCCGCCGACCAGCCCGGCGAGGGCGATCTGCGCGGCGGGCCGCCAGTCGGGCACGGCGAGCAGCAGCCCGCCGGCCATGGCGAGGGCGGCCCACCACAGGACGCAGGCCGCCGCGGCCGTGCGGGTGGAGCGGGGCCGGTCGGCGCCGGCCTGGAGGTCGGCGATGGCGGGCAGGTACCAGACGCAGCCGCTCGCGGTGAGCGCGGCGGTGCCGATGGCGAGGACGGTGTGGGTCATGGGGCCGGCCTTCCAGGTCGCGAGGGGAGGGAGCCGTCCCCGCCCGTGACGGGGGCGCGGGCGGAGACGGCGGTCGGAGGGTTCGGAGCGGGTGGCCGGGGCGCGCCCGGCCTCGGGTCAGCTGTCCACGGCGGACCGCGCCCGCTCCGCCCTGGTCTGTGGCAGGTCGTACTTGGCCGGGCTCACGTCGCCCAGGTGGGTGGCGGGCTTGCCGGTGTTCTCCAGGACGTCCAGGGCCGCGATGTCGGGGTGGTGGAGGTCGAAGGCCGGGGATTCGGAGCGGATCCTCGGCAGCCGGACGAAGTTGTGCCGGGGCGGCGGGCAGGAGGTGGCCCACTCCAGCGAGCGGCCGTAGCCCCACGGGTCGTCGGCTTCGACCTTCTCGCCGTACTTGGCCGTCTTCCAGATGTTGTAGAGGAACGGCAGGATCGACAGTCCGAGCAGGAAGGAGAAGATGGTGGACAGGGTGTTGAGCGTGGTGAAGCCGTCCGAGGCCAGGTAGTCGGCGTAGCGGCGGGGCATGCCCTCGGCGCCGAGCCAGTGCTGGACCAGGAAGGTGCCGTGGAAGCCGACGGTGAGCGTCCAGAAGGTGATCCGGCCGAGCCGTTCGTCGAGCTTCTTGCCGGTCATCTTGGGCCACCAGAAGTGGAAGCCGGCGAACATCGCGTAGACCACGGTGCCGAACAGCGTGTAGTGGAAGTGGGCGACGACGAAGTACGAGTCGGAGACGTGGAAGTCGATCGGCGGGGCGGCGAGCAGCACGCCGGTGAGGCCGCCGAAGAGGAAGGTGACCAGGAAGCCGACCGTCCACAGCATCGGTGTCTCGAAGCTGAGCGAGCCCTTCCACATGGTGCCGACCCAGTTGAAGAACTTGACCCCGGTCGGGACGGCGATGAGGAAGGTCATGAAGGAGAAGAACGGCAGCAGCACCTGCCCGGTGACGTACATGTGGTGCGCCCACACCGTCACCGACAGGCCGGCGATGGCGACGGTGGCGGCGATCAGCCCCGCGTAGCCGAACATCGGCTTGCGGCTGAAGACCGGGATGATCTCGGAGATGATCCCGAAGAACGGCAGCGCCAGGATGTACACCTCGGGGTGGCCGAAGAACCAGAACAGGTGTTGCCAGAGCATCGCCCCGCCGTTGGCCGGGTCGAAGACGTGCGAGCCGAACTTGCGGTCGCATTCGAGGGCGAGCAGGGCGGCGGCGAGGACGGGGAAGACCAGCAGCACCAGCACCGAGGTGAGCAGCACGTTCCAGCAGAAGATGGACATCCGGAACATGGTCAGCCCGGGTGCGCGCATGCAGATGATCGTGGTGATGAAGTTGACGGCGCCGAGGATGCTGCCGAAGCCGGAGAGCGTCACGCCCATGATCCACATGTCGGCGCCGACGCTGGGCGAGTGGACGGCGTCGGACAGCGGCGCGTAGAGGAACCAGCCGAAGTCGGCGGCGCCCTGCGGGGTCGCGAAGCCGGCGGCGGCGATCAGCGAGCCGAACATGAACAGCCAGAAGGACAGCATGTTCAGGCGCGGGAAGGCGACGTCCGGGGCGCCGATCTGCAGCGGCATGATCCAGTTGGCGAAGCCGGTGAACAGCGGCATCGCGAAGAGCAGCAGCATCACCGAGCCGTGCATGGTGAAGGCCTGGTTGAACTGTTCGTTGGAGAGGATCTGCGTTCCGGGCCGGGCGAGTTCGGCGCGCATGACCAGCGCCAGGACACCGCCGATCAGGAAGAACCCGAACGCCGACACCAGGTACATGGAGCCGATCGTCTTGTGGTCGGTGGTGGTCAGCAGTCTGACCACGGCCGAACCGGGCCGTTTCGGCCGAACCGACGGCTGCGGTACGGAGGTTGGCGGTGGCGTGGGGTCGCCCTGTGCCGGGGTGGCGCTCAAGGACGCACTCCTTAGGAACGTCGTGCGAATGGCTGGCGATCCATGATCCGAACGCACCGCCCCCGCCCCCTAGGGCCGTTCGGCCCGCGCCCCCGGGGCCGCACGGCCCGCGTTCCGGCACCCGGACCGGGACCTCCGGTGGCCGTCGGTCCCTCCCCGGCCCCTCGGGCGGCGCTCACCGCGCCGACGAGCACCGCTGGAGGAACGCCGGAACCGCCCCGGCGCCCGCGCCCCGGACCTCGCCCGCCCGTCCCCGTCCGCCCCGGGGCCCGCACCCCCGGCCCCGGCCCTCCGCCGCACCCCGCCGGCCTCTCCCACCCCACCCCACCGGCCACGACACCGCGCCCGCCGGCCGCCACCGCCCCCGGCCGCCCCCTCCCCCGGATGCCCCCTCCCCCAGGTGCCCGAAGTGTGAGGGTCGCGTGACCGAAACAGGCCGATTCCGTGCCCTACAGATCGGATCGGCCGTCAAGTAGCCTGCGCCCACGCCCGCACCGCACCGGTCACGCACCCCCGCTCGGACACGCCCTGGCCCCCACCCACGCCCCGGAGGTACGCCGATGCCCCTGGCCCAGCCCGCCGCCCCCACCCGGCCGCGCTTCTCCGTCCTCGGCCCGCTGACCGGCGAAGCGGACGGCCGCCCGCTCGCCCTCGGTCCGCTGAAGCAGCGGCTGGTGCTGGCCGTCCTGCTGAGCCGCGCCAACACGGCCGTCCCGGTCGACCTGCTCACCGACGCGGTCTGGCCCGAGGAGCCGCCGCGCACCGCCCGCAAGAACCTCCAGGTCTACATCTGCACCCTGCGCACCCTGCTCGGCCGCGACCCCGGGCCCGAACGGCTGGTCCACACCGCCGGCGGCTACCTGCTGCGGGTCGCCGAACCCGAGCTCGACGTCCTGCAGTTCCGCGCCCTCGCCCGGGCCGGCCGGGCCGCCGCCGACAGCGGCGCGCTCGCCCCCGCCGCCCGGCTGCTGCGCCAGGCCCTCGACCTGTGGCAGGGCCCGCCGCTCGCCGACCTGCGCTGCTCGCCCGCCGTCCAGGCCGAGGCCGATCGGCTGGAGGCCCGCTGCCTGGGCGTCCACGAGGACTGGGCGGAGACCGAGTTGGAGCTCGGCAACGCCACCGCCGTCGCCGAGGAACTCGCCGACCCGGCCGAGCGCCACCCGCTGCGCGAACGCCTCCAGGCCGCCCGGATGAACGCCCTGCACCTGTCCGGCCGGCAGGCCGAGGCGCTCGCCGTCTACGACACCCACCGCCAGCTGCTCGCCCGCGAGTTGGGCCTCGAACCCAGCCCCGCCCTGACCGCCCGCTACCGGCAGCTGCTCGCCCACGGCCCGGCCCGCCCCGCCACCGCCCGGCCGGCGCAGCACCCCGGCCCGAGCGGCGCACTGCTGCCCGCCGACACCACCGACTTCACCGGCCGAAGCCACGAACTGCGGGATCTGATCGACGCGTTGGCGGAGGGCGGCGAGCGCGTCGCGGTCCTCTCCGGCCCGGCCGGCGTCGGCAAGACCGCCCTCGCCGTGCACGCCGGACACCTGCTCGCCGACCGCTTCCCCGACGGCCGGCTGCTGCTCCGGCTGCGCACCGAGGACGGCACCCCACGCCCGCTCGCCGACATCCTCGCCGAACTCGCCGCCCTCACCGGCCGATCCGGCCCGAGACCGGCCGACCCGGCCCAGGCCGCCGCCCTCTGGCGCGCCTCCCTGGCCGGACGCCGGATGCTGCTGATCCTCGACGACGCCCCCGGCGAGGCCGTAGTCCGCGAACTGCTGCCGGGCTTCGGCCCGAGCGCCACCCTCGTCACCTCGCGCAGCCAGCTCGCCGGACTGGCCTCGGTGCACCGGGTCACCGTGCCGCCCTTCGCCCCCGCCGAGGCGCTCGACCTGCTCGGCCGGATCGTCGGCACCGGCCGGACCGGCACCGACCGCGCGGCCGCCGCCCGGATCGTCGAGGCCTGCGGGCTGCTGCCGCTCGCCGTCCGGGTCGCCGGCACCCGGCTCGCCGTCCTGCGCCACCTGCCGCTCGCCGAGTACGCGGCCCGCCTCGCCGATCCGGCCGGCGCCCTGGACGAACTCGTCGCCGGGGACGTCACCGTCCGCGCCCGCCTCGACTCCGGCTGGCGCGACCTCACCGACCAGGGCCGCCTCGCCCTCGGCCGGCTCGCCGCCCTCCCGCTCTCCCTGCTGTTCACCCTCCCCGAGGCCGCCGCCGCCCTCGGCCGCCCCGAACGCCTCGCCCTGCGCACCCTGGAGGCCCTCACCGACACCGGCGCCGTCACCTCCCCCACCGGCGAGGTCACCGCCCACGCCGCCCTCTACGCTCTCCCCCGCCTCACCCACCTGCACGCCCGCGAGCACGCCACTGCTTTGGCCGACAACCTCAGCTGAGCCCGCCGCGCCGGCCGGCACCCCTCGGGCCGAGCGTCAGCACGTCCAGCAACTCCCCGCCCTCCGAGCCCTGTTCGACGGCCCGCAGGGCCAGCAGGACGCCCGCCGCCCCGGTGTGCAGGTCCGCCGAGAACCGCCGCAGCCGCATCCCGGGGACGAGCAGGCCCTCCGGCCGCGCGACCAGGTGCCACTGGAGCTTGCGGACCTGCTCGCGGACGGCGTCCCGGACCGCCGCCCCGCCCAGCCGGTCCAGCGCCAGCAGCAGCCCGGCGCGGCCCCGGAACAGCCCGGGCTCGCGCACGAATCCGGGTGCGCACACCCTCCGCACGTCGGCGAGGAACTCCCCGAACCCGCCGAACTCCCCGAACCCGCTGCCGCCGAGCGCCTGGTACTCCTGGGCGACGAGCGCGATCCCGCTGCTGCCACGGTCGAGGTAGGCGAGCCGCCGCCCCCGGTCGAGGACCTGGACCGACCCGTCGGGCACCCGCACGCACTGCGCCACGGCCCGCCCCAGCGCCTCGCGCCCGGAGGCCAGCAGCCAGTCCTCACCGGTCCGCTGGTACAGCCGCAGCTGGACGAGGGCGATCCCGGCCAGGCCGTACAGCAGTCCGGCCGCCGTCGGCGCGCCGAGCCCCGGGACGGTCTGCCCGCGCAGCACCGCGTCGAGCGCCCGCGCGTCGGCGAGGGCGTCCGCGAGTTCGCGCCAACTGCCGAGGGCGTCGGCGAGCCGCAGCCGGGCGAGCGCGGCGCCGGCCCGGCCGCCGTGGAGGGCGACGGTGGGCGCGGGCCGGGCCTGCCGGGCCTGGGCGGCCAGTTCGGCGGCCTCGTCGCCGCGGCCGACCCGGGCGAGCACGGCCGCCACGCCGAGCGGCCCGTCGAAGAGCCCTCCGGCGCCCGGTCTCGGGCCGCGCCGCCGCATCGCCGCGATCAGCCAGTCCGCGTACTCGTCGGGGCAGGGCGCCCCGGCGCGGTGCAGCGCGTACAGCACGCCGGCGGCGCCGTGGGCGACGCCGGTGCCGCCGTCGGCGAATCCGGCCGGGTCGCCGGGGAAGAGCCGGTCCGGCCGGTCGGGGGTGGCCCCGGCGTGGATGCCGGCGACGAGTTCGTTCCTGGCGGCGTCGAGGGTGGGCCCGGCGAGGAGTTCACGGACCCGCCGTTCGCCGACCGGTTCCACCCGCGCCACCGGTGCCACGGCGCCCGGCCGCACCGGCCCCTCCTCCGGCCCGAGGCCGAACCAGTGCCGTGCCCGCCGTTCCAGCGCGGGCAGTTTGCCGGGATCGCGTTCGGCCAGCTCCATCACGGGCATCAGCAGCATCAGCCAGGTGGCCCAGAGCATGTGGCGGTCGGCGTCGGCCCCGTCGAGCCCGGGCGGGGGCTGCAGCGCGCCCGCGCCGGCGAGCGGGACACGGCGGCCGGTGAGTTCCTCCGCGTACTCGAAGTCGACGAGCACCACCGAACCGTCCGGACGGACGATCACATTGGCCGGGTGCAGGTCGCCGAACCGGACGCCCCGCTCGTGCAGGGCACCGAGCGCCTTCTCCAGTCCGGCCACGACCCCGGCTACCCAGTGCGCGTACTCGGCGCGCTGTCCGGCGGTGCAGTTCTGGTGCACCAGCGGGTAACGGCGGATCGCCTCGGCGAACAGCTGGACGCCCTCGATGTGCTCCTGGACCAGGAAGGTGTGCTCCCAGACCGTCCGGACCTCGTGCAGCCGGGGCACGCAGTCCAGGCCGGCGAGCCGTTCCAGCGCCCACTGCTCGCGCCGCAGCCGGGTGACGGCGTCGTCCCCGGCGGCGTCCAGCCCGGCGTGCGGGCGGGCCTCGCGCAGCACCACCCGCTCCCCGGTGGTCCGGTGCTCGGCGAGGTAGATCCCGCCGGCGTTGGAGAACTGCAGCACCTCGACGATCCGGTACGGCAGGTCGCCGCCGGCCGCCTCCCGGGCGGCCAGGTGCGGGCGCAGTTCCTCGGGCGGTTCGACCCAGGCCGGCAGCTGGAACACCGGGTCGCGCCGGTCGGGGACCAGCTCGCCGGACGGGTCGCGCAGCGCGGGCACGGGCCGCCCGTCCTCGTCCTGGCACCACAGCTCGACGAACGCGCCGTAGCGCACGTACACGGGGGCCGTCCCGATCCGCAGGTCGGTGAGCACGTACGGCCCCCGGCGGCCCGCCAGCACCTCGGCCAACTCCGCCGCCACGGCCAGGAACTCCGCCTCCGACCCCGGGTAGACGGTGACGAACTTGCCGCTGCTGCCGCGCCCCATGTACTTGCCGTTCGCGACCCGCAGCGCCTCGTCGCTGCGCAGGAACTTGAACGTCGTGCGGCGCGCCATGCAGACCCGCGCGACGGCCCGCAGAGTCGCCTCGGCCTCCTCCGGCACGGTCGAGACGTGGATCTTCCAGCCCTGCTCCGGCAGCCGGGCGCCGTCCGGCCGCAGCGCCGTCCACAGCCCGCGCCGCTCGCGCCGCCACCCGGCGGGCGGTGCGCCGAGCCCCAGCTGGTACCGGCCGGCCCGGTCGCGGAGCCGGCCGGGGGTGTCGTAGTACGTCGGATCGGCGAGGCAGTACAGCTGGGTCTCCTGGGCGCCGGCCATGGCGCGCCTCCTCTTCCGGGTCGTCTTCCGGGCTCTTCCGGGCTCTTCCGGGCTCTTCCGGGCTCTTCCGGGGAACTCTTTTCCAAGCTCTTCCGGGTCGCTCGTCTCCCGGGCCGCCGAACGGTTCAGCCTGCGGGTGCGGGTAGCGGTGCGGGGGCCGGGGCAGGCGCCGGACCGCGCCGGACCGGCGGCGCCCAGGTGACGACGGCCGCGCAGAGCGAGATGGCGAGCGCCAGCAGGGCGAAGGTCCGGGTGCCGCCGAGAGCGCCGAGCAGCGCGCCGCCCACCAGCGGGCCGAACGGCTGGACCAGGGTGGACAGGAAACCGGCGGCGCTCTGCACCCGGCCGATCCGGTCGGGCGGCGCGGCGAGCAGCATGCCGGAGACGAAGCCGATGCTGGCGACCGTGGACAGGCACATGCACACCGCGCACAGCAGCCCGATCAGCAGCGGGATCCGGGTGAGCACCAGCACCCCGGCGGTGGCCGCGGCCGCCCAGCAGCTGAGCGCCACCAGCCTGCCGTCGCGCACCCCGGGGCGCGCCTCAGGGCGTGTCTGACAATTCCCGTCGGGCGCGTGAATTGTCAGACGCGCCCTGGCCTCCAGCCTCGGGGCGAGCAGCGCGCCGGCCAGGGCGCCGGCCGCGGTGCAGGAGACCACGGTGCCGCCGCCGATCCCGGAGTGGCCGCCGTCGGAGGCCACGGCCAGGGTGGTGAACATCAGCGCGCTGAACGCGAAGTTCATCCCGAGCCCGAAGATCAGCAGCAGGGTGCGCAGGTAGGGCTGGCGCCAGATGAAGCTGAGCCCGGCGGTCAGTTCGCCGCGGCTGAACGCCGCGCCGCTCCTGGCGGCGGGCACCGAGCGGGTCCGCATCAGCGCGACGCAGACGGTGGAGAGCAGCAGCCCGACGCCCTCCGCGAGGAACGGCAGCACCGGGTGCCAGGCGAACAGCGCGCCGCCGGCGATCGGCCCGACCAGCCGGGCGGCGGCGCCGCGCGCCTGCATCCGGGACGAGGCCGCGCGGACCTGCTCGCGCGGCACCACCGCGCGCAGCAGGCCGCCGGCGGCGGGCCCGTAGGCGCTGGTGATGAGCGCCCCGGCGGCGGCCACCAGCAGCACCAGCGGCAGCGGGGTGTGGCCGCGCAGGACGGCGATCACCAGCGCGGTGACGGCGAGCAGGCTGCCGACGTCGCACACCCGCATCAGCCGGCGCCGCTCGATCCGGTCGGCGATGACGCCGCCGGGCAGCATGGTGAGCAGCAGCGCGCCGATCGAGACGGTGCCGATGGCGCCCGCCTGGGCGGCCGATCCGGTCTCCCGCAGGACGAGCAACGGCAGGGCGATCGAGGCGAGTTGGGAGCCGAGCGAGGCCATCAGGCCGCCGACCCAGAGCAGCCGGAAGTCCCGGTTGCGGGAGAGCGAGGTGGGCTCCATGGCCGTCCTCCGGGGTGGGGGGTGGAATCGGGCCGGGGCGGTCCCGCACCGGCGGGACCGCCCCGGAAGCCAATCGCTGCCCGGCGGCCGGGGGCGGTGGTGCGCCCGCCCCCGCGCCGGACACCGCTGACCTGCCGCCGGTCAGGCGGAGGTCTCGGCGGAGCTGACGTAGCTGATCAGGCTGAAGCAGCTGCCGTCGGAGGCCTCCTGAAGGACCTTCATCGCCTGGAGGTCCAGGACGTTGGCGGCGTGCGCCTCGACCTCGGGGGCCTCCTCGCTGTCCTCGCCGACGATCGGGTCGATGTTCTCGGCCATGGCTGAACTCCCTTCACTGGGTTGATCGGTGGGGGTTCGACGGGTGGTGGCCCGCCGTGGTGAAGACGGTAGGCAGGCGGGGCTTCGCACGGCCTGCGAACCGGTACGGCACCGGTATGGCCGCAGGTCGGGGCGCCGGCGGCGGCGCCTCCCGGCCCGCCGAGCCCGCCCGGCGGCGCTGCGCACCCGCTCCGGGCTGCGGCCATACCGCCGGCAAGGCGGCCGCGAACCGGGCCCGAAGCCGGGCCGGGGAGCCTGGCCCGGCACGCCCGCACGCCCGGCTCCGACCACGCCCACCCCGGCTCCATGCGCACCCCGACCCCGCGCACTCTCCAGCCTCATGCACTCCCCGACCCCACGCACTCCCCCGACTCCACGCACACCCCGATGCACTCCCCGCACCGCGAAGGACTAGCGAAGGACTGCCACCATGCCCTGCCCGCTCTGCGCCCAACTCGCCAGCACGAACGACCAGTTCTGCCCCGCCTGCGGCACCCCCCGGGCCGCCGCCCTCGACCTGGCCGCCGAGGAGCGCAAGCTGGTGACGGCGGTCTTCTGCGACCTGGTCGACTCCACCGCCCTGTCCGGCACGCTCGACCCGGAGACGCTGCGCGAGGTGATCCTGCGCTACTTCGAACGGATGCACCGTCAGATCGAGGCGCACGGCGGCACCTTGGAGAAGTTCATCGGGGACGCGGTGATGGCGGTGTTCGGCGTCCCGGTGATCCGCGAGGACGACGCCCACCGGGCGCTGGCCGCCGCGCTCGCCATGCTGGAGGACCTGGAGGACCTCAACACCGAGCTGGACGCCACCCTCGGGGTCCGCCTGGACGTCCGGATCGGTGTCAACACCGGCCAGGTGGTGGCGGGTTCGGACGCCTCCGCGCGCCAGGCCCTGATCTCCGGCGAGACCGTGAACATCGCCGCCCGGCTCCAGACCCAGGCCGCCCCCGGCCAGGTGCTGATCGGCCCGCAGACCCTGCGCGCGGCGGGGCCGGCCGCCCAGGTGCACGAGGTCGGCCCGCTGCGGCTCAAGGGCAAGGCCGAGCCCGTCACCGCGTACCGCCTGGTCGGGCTGGACGAGGACGACCCCGAGCTGCTGCGCCGCTTCGACGTCCCGCTGGTCGGGCGGGAGCGCGAACTCGCCCAGCTGGACGCCGCACTGGCCCGGGTGGCCGGCGGTCAGGGCGCCGAACTGCTGCTGGTCGTCGGCGAGGCCGGGATCGGCAAGACCCGGCTGGTGCGCGAGTGGCAGGAGCGGACGGGCCGGCACACCGCGCGCTGCGGCACCGGCCGCTGCCGCAGCTACGGCGAGCAGGGCGTCCTGACCCCGCTCGCGGAGGCCGTCGGGGCCCTGCTCGGCGGCCCGGGGACGCCCGCGCCCGCCGAGGCGCTGGACCGGCTGGCGCAGGCCACCGCGCCCGGGGTGAGCGCCGAACAGTCCCTGGACCGGCTGGCCGCGATCCTGCGCGGGCGGACCGTCGAGCGCCCGGCCGTGCTGGTCCTGGACGACTGCCAGTGGGCCGGCCCGGTGCTGCTGGACGCCGTCGAGCGGCTGGTCGCCGCCCTCGGCCAGGCCCCGGTGCTGCTGCTGTGCCTGGCCCGGCCGGAGCTGCCGGCCTCCCGCCCGGAGCTGCCGGCGCTGCCGGTCGGCGGCCTGTCCTGGGACGAATCGGCGCTGCTGGCCGCTCAGTTGACGGAGCTGAGTGCCCACCAGGACGCGGTGCCGACCCGGCTGCTGGAGCGCGCCGAGGGCAACCCGCTGCACCTGGAGGAGCTGCTGGCCGCCCTCACCGAGGCGGACGGCCCCGCGCTCGCCGACGAACTCCCGCCCACCGGCCGGGCGCTGCTCAGCGCGCGGATCGACGACCTGGAGCGCGACGAGCGCACCACCCTGGACCTGGCCGCCGTGCTCGGCCGTGCCTTCTCCGCCGCCGAACTCGCCCAGCTCGCCCACGGCGGCGCCGACCACGACGCCTTCGCCGACCCGGAGGACGACGTCTTCACCGGCCCGTTCGACGGCCTCCCCGGCCTGCCCGCGGGCGACGACACCCCGCCTCGGCTGCACGCCGCGCTGGCCCGGCTGACCGAGCGCCGCCTGGTCGAACCGGCCGGCACCAGCTTCCGGTTCAGCAGCGGCCTGGTCCAGGAGTCGGTCTACCAGTCGATGTCCAAGCGGGCCCGCGCCGAGCGCCACGAACGCGCCGCCGACCTGCCGGCCGTCCGCGCCGCCGGGGACGCCGCCGTCGGCGGCCACCTGGAGCGCGCCCACCGCTACCGGCTCGAACTCGGCCTGCTGGACGCCCGGACGGACGCCCTGCGCACCCGCGCGGCCGCCGCCCTCGGCGTGGCCGGCGCCCAGGCGCTCGCCCACGCCGACCTGCCCGCCGCCACCGACCTGCTGGAGCGCGCCGTCCGGCTGCACTACCCGAACGAGCGCACCGCCGGCCCGGCGCTGCGCCGCCTCGGCGAGGCCCGGCTGGCGCTCGGCCGGGCCGACGAGGCCCTGCCCGTCCTGGCGCAGGTCCGCGACTCGGCCGCCGATCCGCTGGACGCCGCGCACGCCCGGCTCGCGCTGGCCGCGCGCGGTCTGCCGCCCGGCCCGGAGCAACCTGCCGCCACCGCCCGCGCCGTCCTCCCGCTCTTCATCGACCTGCGGGACGACCTCGGCCAGGCCCGGGCCGGGCTGCGCCTGGCCGAGGAGCACCTGCTGGCGGGCCGGCACACCGAGGCGGAACGGCTGCTGGACGACGCCCTCGACCACGCCGCCCGCACCGACGCCGAGCTGGACCGGGCCGCCGTGCTGGCCGCGCTGGCCGCCTCGCTGCTGGCGGGCCCCGAGCCCGTCCCGAACGCCGTCTTCCGGCTGCGGGCCCTGCTGGCCGGGCACGGCGCCGGCCACCGGACGGTGCGGGTCGCGCTCAACGGCCCGCTGGCCGTCCTGCTCGCCCTGCGCGACCGGCCCGACGAGGCCGAACTGCTGCTGGCCGAGGCCAACGGCCTGGCGGGCGAGCTGTCGCTGGCCGACGCGATGATCTCGCTGCCGGCCCTGACCGCCCAGGCCGCGGCGGCCACCGGCCAGACCGCGCAGGCGCTGGACCTGCTCGCCGACGCCGCCGAGGTCGCCCGCCGGCTGGGCAACTCCGCCCCGCTGCCCCGGCTCGCCCTCACCACCGCCCGCGCCCTGCTGGACACCGACCGCCCGGGCCCGGCCGCCCGCCACCTGGACGGCGTCGACGCCACGGCCGCGCTGCCGCCGGTGCTGGCGATCGAGCTGGACGCGCTGCGCGGCCGGCTCGCCGCCTCCCGGGGCGAGGCCGACCCGGCGCTGGAGCTGACCGCGGCCGCCGCACAGGCCGCCGAGGCCACCGAGTCGCTGCTGCTCCAGGCGCTCACCGCGCTGGACCGCGCCCACGCGCTGCTGCTGCTCGACCGGCGGGCCGAGGCCGCCGTGGCGGCCGCCACCGCCCGGGACCGGTTCGCCGCCAAGGGCCACCTGCCGGGCGTGCGCCGGGCCGAGCGGCTGGGGGGCGCCCGGTGAGCGGCCCGGCCGGCCTCACCTGGAGCCTGCGCGGCCGGACCGCCGCGGACCTGCCGGTGCTCGCCGACACCACCGCCCACGGCACCACCGCCCACGGCAGCGCCGGCCCCGACGGCGCCCTCGACGGCGGGGGCACCGGCGGCGGGGGCACCGGCAAGGGCGTGCGGGTGTGCGTCGTGGACTCCGGCATCGAGCCGGACCACCCGCTGGTCGGCCCGCTGAACGGCTCCTGGGTGGTCGTCAAGGACCCGACGACCCGGGAGCTGGTGGTCCGCCCCGACCGCACCGGCGACACCTGCGGCCACGGCACCGCCTGCGCGGGCATCATCCGCCGTACCGCCCCGGACTGCGAGCTGTACAGCGTCCGGGTGCTCGGCGAACGCTTCACCGGCACCGGCGACATGCTGATCACCGGGCTGCGCTGGGCCGTCGAGCAGGGCTTCGACGTCGTCAACCTCAGCCTCTCCACCACCCGGACCCGCTTCCTGGAGGAGCTGCACGCGATCGCCGACGACGCCTTCTTCGCCCGCACCGCGATCGTCGCCTCCGCCCACAACACCCCGGTGGAGAGCTACCCCTGGCGGTTCTCCTCGGTCATCTCGGTCGGCAGCCACCAGGAGGACGACCCGGCCCTGCACCTGTACAACCCGGCGCCGCCGGTCGAGTTCTTCGCCCCCGGCCAGAACGTCCGGGTCCCCTGGCTCGGCGGCTCCACCATCCGCACCACCGGCAACAGCTTCGCCACCCCGTACGTCGCCGGGCTGTGCGCCCGCATCCTGTCCGGCCACCCGAGGCTGACGACCTTCCAGCTGAAGAGCGCGCTCTACCTCACCGCAGCCAACGTCCAGGTCGGCCCCGGTGCCGGTCCTCACCGTCCCCCAGGCGGGAGTTCGACGACCGAGCCCACCCCGTCCACCCCCATCACGGAGGCGCCCGATGACCCTCAGCACTGATCCCGCCGTCGACCCGCTGGCCCGCGAGCTGCTGCAGTCCGTGGTGGACGTGGCCCGCGCGATCTTCGGCGCCGAGGCCGGCTCGGTCTGCCTGCTCGACGAGGCGGCCGGGGAGCTGGTGTTCCAGGCCGTCTCGGGGCGCGGCGAGGAGTCCCTGGTGGGCCGCCGCTTCCCGGCGGGCAGCGGCATCGCGGGCTGGGTCGCCGCCTCGGGCGAGCCGATGGTGGTCGACGACCTGGGTGCGAACCGCACTTTCGACCGGGCCTTCGCCGAGTCCACCGCGTACGTCCCGAACGCGCTGATGGCGGCGCCGCTGACGCACGGCAGCCGGGTGCTGGGCGTCCTGGAGGTACTGGACCCGGCCCCGCAGGCCCGGTCCAGCCTGCCCGAGCTGGACCTGCTCGCCCTGTTCGCCCGCCAGGCCGCCGCCGCCCTACGGGTCATCGCCGAGCGTTCCCCGGCCCCGGCGGCGGTGCCCGACCGCGCCGCCGCCCTCGACCTGCTGGCCGACCTGGAGGAGCTGCTGCGCCGTCAGCCCTGACGCGGCGCCAACCTCGCGATCGATCCGCGCTCCAGCGCCGCGTACACCGCGCCGTCCGGGCCGACGGCGATGCCGTGCGGCTCGGCGGCCGGGCCGGGCAGCTGGTAGCCGTCGAGCAGCCCGTCCGGGCCGAGCACCCCGATCCGGCCGGCGCCCCACTCGGTGAACCAGAGCCGGCCGTCCGGGCCGCAGGTGATCGCGTGCGGCCGGGCCGCCCGGTCGGCCAGCGGGTACTCGGTGACCTCGCCGTCCACGGTGATCCGGCCGACCAGCCCGCCGCCGATGCCGACGTACCAGAGCGCGCCGTCCGCCCCGGCGGTGATCCCGACCGGGGCGGTGCCCCCGGTCGGCAGCGGGTGGACGGCCACCTCGCCCCCGACGGTGATCCGGGCGACGGCGTCCGCCTGGTTGAGCGTGCACCAGAGCGCGCCGTCCGGGCCGGCCGTGATGAACGACGGGAAGGCCCCGGCCCGCGGCAGCGGGTACTCCGTCACCTCGCCCTCGACGGTGATCCGCCCGATCCGGTCGGCGTTCAGCTCGGTGAACCAGAGCGCCCCGTCGGGCCCCGCCGCGATCCCGTACGGCCCGGCGCCCGCCGTCGGGACGGCGAAGGAGCACGCCTTCCCGTCGGTGTCGATCCGCCCGATCCGGTGGTCGCGCATCCGGGTGAACCAGAGCGCGCCGTCCGGGCCGACGGTGAGCACCGCGGGCCCGCACTCCGGCGCCCCGAGGCCGTACCGCTCGACCGTGCCGTCCGCCGCCAGCCGTCCGATCTCCCCGGCGTGCACCAGCGTGAACCACACGCCCCCGTCCGGCCCCACGGCGACCCCGTACGGTCCGGCCCCCTCCTCGGCGACCTCGATCAGCTCCGCGATCCGTGCCATGCGAACCCCCGTCCTCACTATTGCGACTTCCGTCGCATTAGTGATCCTCGCACGCCCTCCCCTCCCCCGGCAACCGGGTTACACCTCGTTCCCCGCGCGGCGGGCGGCCCGCGGGGCGGGGACGCCGCGCAGGACGGAGACGATGCCCACGCCGGCGGCGCACACCGGGACGGCGAGCAGGGCCCCGAGGATGCCGGCGATCCCGGAGCCGGCCACCACCGCGACCATGATGGTGGCCGGGTGCAGCTCCACCGTCCGGCTCTGGATGAGGGGTTGGAGGACGTTGCCCTCGAACAGCTGGACCGCCATCACCACGCCGAGCGCCCACAGCGCCGTCCCGATCCCGCCGTCGGCGAGCGCGACCAGCACGGACACCGCCCCGGACAGGAAGGCCCCGACGAACGGGATGTAGGCGCCCATGAACACCAGCGCGCCCAGCCCCGGCGCGCCGGGCACGCCGAGCGCCACCAGGCCGATGGTGATGAAGGTCGCGTCGATCAGCGCGATCAGCGAGGTGCCGCGCATGAAGCCGGCCATCGCGTCGAAGGCCCGCTCGGCGCAGGCGATCACGGTCTCGGCGCTGCGCTCGGGCAGGTAGGAGCGGATCGTGTCGCCGGTGCGGTGGCCGTCGCGGAGGAAGAAGAACACCAGGGCGAGCGCCAGCACGCCGCCGGCGATCAGCTGGGTGGCCAGGCCCAGCCCGGACAGCACGCCGTTGGTGACGGTCGAGACCAGCGAGTTGGTCTCCCCCTTGGCGTTGTCCAGCGCGTGCCGGATCTTCTCCCCGGTCGGGCCGAGCCACGCGGCGAGCTGGTTGCCCGCCTGCTGGAGGGACTCGGCGATCTGCGGGGCGCTGTGCACCAGCGCGTTGACCAGCAGCGCGATCACCCCGCAGACGGCCGCGACCAGCAGCACGCAGGTGAGCCCGGCGGCCAGCCCCCGACTCACGCCCCGCCGGACCATCCACGGCACCGCCGGGTAGAGCAGCGAGGCCCCCAGCAGCGCCAGCACCACCGGCACGGTCGCGGCCCGCAGCTCGACCAGCGCGAAGACCAGCAGCGAGGCGAGGGCGAGCAGCAGGATCACCGCCGCCGACCAGGCGGCCGCCTGCCGGACCACCGGCGGCAGCATCAGGTACGGCCTGCGGGGGTCCGGCGCGGCCCCGCCCACGAACCGGGGTTCCACCGCCGGGCCCTCCCCGGCCGGGTGCTCCTCGGGCACGGCCACCTCCGCCTGGCTCGTCGACGAGTCCGAATCGCCCCGTCCCGGCGGACGGTGCGTCAGCGTGCCCGTGCCGCCGGGCTGCCCGGCGAACCCGCCACGCCGCCGTCCGGCCGATCAAGGGTGGAGCCGATTCAATCCGCCCCCGTCCGTCGCGTACAGAGCAGCCGGTGGAGCTCACCTCATCGGACGAAGCGCCCTGGCGGACACGTTCGAGTGCCGGACCTCAGTTCGCCTCGAAGCGGCCGCCCCGTCCACCCGGAGCGGCCGCCCCCGTCCAGCCGGTCGGCACGCTCAGCGGCGGCCGTCCAGGACGGCGCGCAGCACGCCGATCCGGTTGCTGGTGATGGAGGCGACCCCGGTGTCGCGCAGCCGGCGCATGGTGCGGCGCAGGTCGGCGGTCCAGGTGGAGACGGCGAGCCCGGCGTCCGCGGCGGCGGCGGTGAACTCGGGGGTGACCAGGCCGAACGGCGGGTTGAGGTAGCGCGGGCGCAGGTCGTCGAGCAGGGCGCGGACGGGCAGCCGGGGCTCCTTCCAGGTGAGGGCGATCTCGGCGCCGGGCGCCAGCGCGCGGACGGCGAGCATGGCGGTGGCGGGGCCGCAGAAGGAGACCAGCCCTTCGGCGTCGAGGTCGCTGACGACGGACCAGGTGGCGGCGACGGGGCCGGGGTCGTCGAGGTCGATGAGCAGCCGGGGGCCTCCGGCGGCAGCGACGACCTTGATCGTCTCGGCGAGGGTCGGGACGGCGAGCGGCCCTCGGCGCAGTTCGTCGAGCTGCGCGGTGGTGACCCGGCCGATCGACCGCGGGTCGCCCCAGAGGCGCTCCAGGGTGCGGTCGTGCAGCAGGACGGGCACCCGGTCGCGGGTGAGCTGGACGTCCACCTCGACGGCGTCGGCGCCGGCGGCGAGCGCTGACTCGACGGAGGGCAGGGTGTTCTCGCGGTGGCGGTACGGGTCGCCGCGGTGCGCGACGGCGAGCACCCGGCGGCGGTCGGTGGCCGGTTCCCCGACCGCGCGGACGGCGCTCTGGGTGGTCGGCAGATGCGGGTGGGACATCCCGGGCGGGGCCTCTCGTTCGGAACCGGTTCGGGCGGGGCTCGACGCGCCGTCGGCGCGCGGCACCCGGTGGAGCGTGCCGTGGGGCGTGCCGTGCGGGTCAGGCCGGACCTAACGCCGCTCGATCATCACATTGGTGGACTTGATGACCGCGGTGGCGGGGGCGCCGGGGACGAGGTTCAGCTCCTCCGCCGACTCCCGGCTGATCAGCGACACCACCCGGAAGGGCCCTGCCTGGACCTCCACCTGGGCCGCGACGTCGCCGAGCACCACGTGGGTGACGATCCCGGGGAAGCGGTTGCGGGCCGAGGACGGACGGCCCTCGGCCTCGGCGTTCTCCGGGCGGGCCAGCTCACGGGCGAAGGCGGCGAGGTCGACGCCGGGGATGATCCGGTGGCCGTGCTCGTCCCGCTCGGCCGCGACCCGCCCCGCGTCCACCCAGCGCCGCATGGTGTCGGCACTGACCCCGAGCAGCGCCGCGGCTTCGCCGATGCGGTACGGGTTGACCGGCGCCTCGGACTGGCCCATGTGCGACTCCTGACACTGACTCGGGGACTGCCCCGGGGACTGGCTCGGGGAACGTGGGACGGGAACGGGGACGCCGCACGCGCGGCGGGCCGTCGCCGTCATCCTGCCGTACCGGCGGCCGGGGCCGCCAAGCGAGGCGGGTCAGGACTCGCCGAAGAGGTCGCGGCGCACCGCGTCCCCGGCGGTGAGGACGGCCCCGGCCAGCACCGCGCCGCCGCCCGCCGTGCCGGGCCGGACCTCGGTGCGCAGCGGGGACAGCTCGGCCAGCCGCCGTTCGACCCGGCCGGCCAGTTCGGCGCCGCCGGCCCGGCCGAGCTCGCCGCCGAGCACCACGCAGCCCGGGTCGAGGACGACGCAGATGCTGGCGGCGCCGACCGCGATCCGCGCGGCCAGCTCGTCCAGGAACGGCCCGCCGGGCCCGTCCGGGCCGAGTGCGTCCAGCGCGGCGCGGACGGCCGCCTCGGCGGCGGGGGCGTCCCCGGCCGCGCCGGCGGGCAGTCCGTGGGCGCGGGCGAGCTCGCAGACGGCGGCGCTGCCGGCCAGGCTGTGGAAGCCGCCGTCGCAGCCGGTGGCGCTGGGCAGGCCGCCGGTGCCGGGGACGGGCAGGAAGCCGATCTCGCCGGTGCCGCCGGAGAAGCCCCGGCGCAGCCGGCCGTCCAGGACGACGGCGGCGCCGACGCCGTGGCCGAGCCAGAGCAGCACGAAGGTGTCGCGGTCGCGGGCGGCGCCGATCCGGTACTCGGCCCGGCCGGCCAGGTTGACCTCGTTCTCCAGGATCACCTCGGTGCCGGGCAGTCCGCGCAGCTCGGCGAGCAGTTCGGCGTGCCAGGCGGGGAGCTTCCCGGTGCTGTTGAGGCGCCCGGTGGCGGGGTCGACCAGTCCGGGGGCGCCGACGGCGACGGTGTGCAGCCGGTCGACGCCGACGCCGCGCGCAGTGTCCAGCAGGGTGCGCACCAGGTGCCCGGCGGTGTCGGGCGTCCCGTCGCCGTGGACCGGGATCTCGGCGCTGGCGAGGGTGCGCCCGGTGAGGTCGGCGACGACCAGGCTGACGCCGCCGGAGCGCACGTCGAAGGCGGCGAGGTGGGCGCGGGAGGCGACCAGTGCGTAGAGCCGGGCGTTGGGGCCGCGCCGCTGTTCGCCCCGTTCGCCGACGACGGCGACCAGGCCGGTGCGCTGGAGGCGGTCGAGCAGGTCGGCGACGGTCGGCCGGGAGAGGCCGGTGAGGTCGCGCAGCTCGGTCGCGGTCAGGGGGCCCTGTTCGAGGAGCAGGTTGAGGGCCAGCCGGTCGTTGATCGCCCGGGCGGTGCTCGGCGTGGCCGTGCGCGCGGTGGTCATGGCGGCTCATCCTTCCAGAGTGTTTCTATCAGGGTCCCTTCCTGATAATTTTATCGAACCATCCGCCGGACGGCCGTCGCCGCCGCGCGGACCGAACGGCCTGCACGTAGACCACCCTCAGGCACGTCAGAACCACCGCCGGGCACGTCAGACCACCCACCAGCACGTCAACCACCCACACAGGGCACCGTCGCGCCGCCCCACCTGCGCGACCCGGGAGGGAACGCCGGATGAGCACGACCGCACACTCACTGGAGCCGCTGGCCTCCCCACGCCGGGCCAGGGCCGGCATCGCCCTGGTCTTCGGCGTGCACGGCGCCGTCAGCGGCAGTTTCGTCACCCGCATCCCGTGGATCCAGGACCGCCTCGACCTCTCCCCCGGCCAGCTCGGCCTGGCCCTGGTGATGCCCGCCATCGGCTCCTCCCTCGCGATGCCGCTGGCCGGCCGGTTCGTCCACCGCTACGGCGGGCGGGCGGCGGTCCGCGGACTGATCTCGCTCTGGTGCCTGGCCCTCGCCCTGCCCGCGCTCGCCCCCTCGCTGCCGGTGCTGTGCGTGGCGCTGCTCGCGTACGGCGCCTCGGCCGGGATGGCGGACGTCGCGATGAACGCGCAGGGCGTGGAGATCGAACAGCGGCTCGGCCGCTCGATCATGTCCGGACTGCACGGGATGTGGAGCGCGGGCGGGCTGCTGGCCTCCGGCTTCGGCATCCTGGCCGCCCACCTCGACCTCGACGCCCGGCTCCAGCTGGCCGTCACCGCGCTCGTGCTGCTCGTCCTCGCGCAGCCCGTCTGCCGGAACCTGCCCGACCTGCGGGCGCCGGAGGGGGCGGAGGAGCCGCCGCGGTTCGCACTGCCGCCGCGCAGTTCGCTGGTGATCGGACTGGTCGGCTTCTGCGCCGTCTTCGCCGAAGGCGCCTCGATGGACTGGAGCGGCGTCTACCTGCGGGACGTCACCGGCGCCTCTGCCACCGTCGCGGCCGCCTCCTACACCGCCTTCTCGCTCACCATGGCCGTCAGCCGCCTGTGCGGGGACGCGGTGGTCCGCCGGCTCGGCGCCGTGCGCACCACCCGTCTCGGCGGCGCCGTCGCCACCGTCGGCGGCCTGCTGGTGGTGGCCGCCGACAGTCCGGCGCTCGCCATCCCGGGCTTCGCCCTGATCGGCATCGGCATCGCGGTCACCGTCCCGCTGGCCTTCGCGGCGGCCGGGCGGATCGGCAGCAACCCCAGCCAGGCCATCGCGGGCGTCGCCACCGTCACCTACACCTCCGGCCTGGTCGCGCCCGCGATCATCGGCGCCCTCGCCCAGGCGACCTCGCTGACCGTCTCCTTCGGCCTGGTCACCGCGCTCGCCTTCGCGCTGCTGCTGAGCGCCGGGGCGCTGCGCCGGGCCGAACGGAATTCCCCCGGATCCGGCGCCGAAAATGTGACCGCAACGTCACCGGAAAGCACTTCGAAAAAAGATCTCTCTGCGATATGATCTAGAAAATTCCGGGGAATTCCTCGCTAATATCGCCGACCGCCGGGCGCATTCCGCGCCCGGCGGTTTCGCGATCCGTGAGGTGGACCCCGTGTGCTACGACCCCGACGCCGCCCCGCCCGCCGTCACCCCCGCGCTCTGGCCCCTGGCCGAGGCTGCGGCGCTCACCCTGACCTCGGCGGACGGCACCGAGTTCGCCGCCTTCCTGGCCCGCCCCGAGGTGGCCACCGGCGTCGGCGTCCTCGTCCTGCCGGACAACAAGGGCCTTTCCGGCTTCTACCGGCAGACCGCCGCCCGGCTCGCCGAACAGGGCCACCCCGCGCTCGTCGTCGACTATTACGGCCGCACCGCCGGAGCCGATCCGGAAAGCCGCCCGAAGGAATTCGGCGACCTGCCCGGCCTGCTCCGCCACCTGCTCGCCCTCACCCCCGAAGGCCTGGACGCCGACCTCGCCGCCGGCCTCGCCCGGCTGCGCGCAAGCGGGCCGGCCGAGGTGGTCGCGCTCGGCTTCTGCTTCGGCGGCCGGCAGGCCTTCCGCGCCGCCGCGCCCCGGTTCGGGCTGGCCGGCGCGGTCGGCTTCTACGGATACCCCGACGCGATCAACGGCTCCCCGGGGCCCACTCAGCTCGCGGCCGACCTCAGCGCGCCGATCCTCGCCTTCTGGGGCGGCGCGGACGAGCACATCCCGCCCACCGCCGTCGACGCCTTCGACGCGGCCCTGACCGCCGCCGGCAACCCGCACGAGTTCGTCACCTACCCGGGCGCGCCGCACAACTTCTTCGAGCTCTCCGCCGTCGAATATTCGGACGCGGCCCGGGACTCCTGGCGACGTCTGCTGGGATTCCTCGCCGACCGCTCCGCATCCGCGACCCCCCGGAGGACGCTCTGATGTCCCGCCTGTCCCACCCGTCCCGCATTTCCCGGCTGGCCCGCCTGTCCCGTCGTGCGCGGCTCGCCGCCGCCACGGCCGCCCTCGCCGCCGCCGCGGTGGCGCTCACCGCCCCGCCGGCCCCCGCGGCCACCCCCACGACCACCCCTGCGGCCACCCCCGCCGCCGACTTCGGGCCCGCCGAGATCCGCACCGGCATGTACGCGGGCCCGGACGACCTGTGCCTGGAGGTCGCCGACTGGCGCACCGACGACGGCGCCCCGGTCCGGATCTGGACCTGTACCGGCGGCGCCAACCAGCAGTGGACCCAGAGCGCCCGCGGCTGGGTGAACCTGAACAGCGGCAAGTGCCTGGACATCCCGGCCTTCAGCACCACCTGGGGCACCCAGGCCGACCAGTGGACCTGTGACGGCGGCGCCAACCAGAGCTGGAGCGACCCCCCGGCCAGCCACCCCGGCACGCCCCGCCGGATCGTGAACGGCTACAGCGGCCTCGTCCTGGACGTCTCGGGCGACGCGCTGACCGACGGCACCCCGGTGATCCAGTGGGAGTTCCACAGCGGCGACAACCAGTTCTGGCACTACAACCCGGAAAAGCCCCCGTACAGCTGACCGCGACCGCCCTCGACGGGCGCGACCGGGCACCGGTTAGGCTCGGCCGGTGCCCGCACCCGTCTCGCCCCTGCCCGCACCCGCAACGCCCCCGCCCGCCGTCGAGCTGCCGCCGTCCGGCCCCGTGCCGCGTTCGCCGTGGTGGCGGTTCGCGCTGCTGGTGGTGCTGCTCGGCGCCGCGGCCGGGTCGCTGCTGCTGTGGAGCCCGACGGCGCTGCTGAACGGCGGCCTCGCCGACCGGATGCCCGGGTACTGGTTCGCGCCGCTGTTCGCCACCGTGTACGCGGTCGGCACGCTCGCCTTCGTCCCCCGGCCGGCACTGAACGCCGCCGCCGGGCTGCTGCTGGGCATCCAGCAGGGCGTGCTGCTGTCGGTGCTCGGCACCACGCTGGGCGCGGCCATGGCCTTCGGGCTCGGCCGGGGCCTCGGGCGCGAGGCGCTGCGGCCGTACCTGCGCGGGCGGGTGCTCGGCACGCTGGACCGGCGCTTCACCGAGCAGGGCTTCCGCAGCGTGCTGGTGCTGCGGCTGCTGCCGGGCATGCCGTTCCAGGCGGCCAACTACGGCGCGGCCTTCTCCGGGGTCCGCTTCGCGCCCTTCCTGTTCGCCACCGCGATCGGCGTGGTGCCGACCACCGCGGTGTACGTGACGGCGGCGGCCAGCGCGGGCGAGCCGGGCTCGGCGGCCTTCCTGGTGTCGGCCGGGGTGATCGCGCTGCTCGTGCTGGGCAGCGTGGTCGGGCTGTGGCGGGCCGCGACCGCCCGGCGCCGCGCACCGGCCGCCTGACCGCTGAGCGCCTGACTGTCTGACCCCCTGCCCCCCTGACCCCCTGACCGGCCGAGATTCCGAGGCACTCGGGGGGCGCTCGACAATTCGCTCGCGCCCGCCCGCCGTCGGACGTCAGGATGGCCCGCATGACCGAACCCTCCCCGCGGGTCGACCCGCCGATGGCGGCCGACGAGACCGCCATGCTCACCGCCTGGCTCGACTACCACCGCAGCACCCTCGCGCTCAAGTGCGAGGGCCTGACCGACGACCAGCTGCGGCTGCGCTCCGCCCCGCCGTCCACCCTCTCGCTGCTCGGCCTCGTCCGGCACATGGCCGAGGTGGAGCAGTACTGGTTCCAGAGCATCCTGCGCGGCGACGAGTACACCGAGAACCACTACTGGACCGAGGCCGACGAGGACGGCGACTTCAACGGCGTGGACACCGCCGACGTCGCGGCGGACTTCGCCACCTGGCGCGCCGAGGTCGAGACCGCCCGCCGCGCGAGCGCCGGCCTGTCGCTGGACACCGTCGGCAAGCGGCTGCGCCGCGGCGAGGAGGTGACGCTGCGCTGGATCCTGGTCCACATGGTCGAGGAGTACGCGCGGCACAACGGCCACGCCGATCTTCTGCGCGAACTGGTGGACGGCACTACCGGCGAGTGAAATCGTTTCCGCATTGTTGACAGAAGGTCAATTGCTCGGTGACCACGACCGATATGGTCTACGCGCGCAACCGTACGGCTCACCGCCGCGTCGCTGATGTTGCCCGGGTTCGCCCGGGTTTCCGTCGCGGCGCGACTCGTACGGGGGCCGCGAGCGGGCACGGGACCGGTGAACAGTGCGATACTCGGACAGTTCCGACGAGTGGATGACGTGTCAAAAAGGACACGCGACCCCGGGGGACCAGGACGGGACGAGGCAGGGAGGCGCGGCATGGGAGCACTTCGCGACGAGCACCACAACGGGTGGCTGATGCCCTCGGGAAACTACCCGGCCGCGGTGTACGAGGACGAGTGGGTCGATCAGGAGACGATGCCGGCCGCCCCCGCGCCCGCGAAGATCGTCTCCTTGCGGCCGACCGGTTTCGAGGCGGCCCGCACGGTGGGCGAGCACATCCGGGCGAGCATCCCGGTGGTCATGGACCTCACCGAGATGAACGAAGCCGAGGCCAAGCGGATGGTGGACTTCGCCTCCGGGCTGATCTTCGGCACCCAGGGCGGCATCGAGCGGATCGCCCGCCGGGTGTTCCTGCTCACCCCGGCCGACGTCGAGGTCATGGTGATCGACCGCCCGCTCGACGAGACCGGGTTCTACAACCAGAGCTGATCCGGGCGGCGCACGGCCCGACCGGGCTGAACCGACCGAGTTGAACCGGCCGCACGACAGCGGCACCCCGACCGGGGACGGCACCCGCCGTTCCCGGTTTTTGCTGTCCCGGCTGTGACGATCAACGCCTCATTCGAGACCCCCACCATAATTTTGAGACATCCATGTCTCACATGACCTACACTCGATTCATGGCCACCGATCGCGACACCGTCCTGGAAGCCGCCGTCGGCGTGCTCTCCCGCCGCCCGACCGCCCACCTGGACGAGATCGCGCGCGCCGCCGGGATCAGCCGCGCCACCCTGCACCGGCTCTTCCCCGGGCGCGAGGCCCTGATCCGCGAGGTCGGCCTGCTCGGCCTGCGCCGGTTCGCCGCCGCCCTGGACACCGCCGCCGTCGAGGACGGCGACGCCGAGGCCGCGCTGCGCCGCCTGGTCGACGCCGCCGTCCCGGACGCCACGCTCTGCGCCTTCCTGGCCGGCGAGAACCAGCTCTACGACGACGACAGCGTCAACGACCTCTGGGAACTCCAGATCGTTCGACTGCACGCGCTCTTCCTGCGCGGCCAGCAGCAGGGCACGTTCCGCATCGAGCTGAGCGCCGCCTGGCTGAGCGAGGCCTTCTTCGACCTGGTGGCCGGCGTCGGCTGGGCCATCCAGGACGGCCGCCTCGCCCCGCGCGACGCCGCCTTCTCGCTCGCCGAGCTGTTCCTCGGCGGCGCGCTGCGCCGACCGGACGCCGCCACTCCCCCGCCCACAGCACCTTCGGCCCGCACACCGGAAACCGATATCCCATGAGCAAGCGAAGCGAACGAATCATCAGCGGGTGCGCATTGCGCGAAGCGCCTGCCGAGCGAAGCGAGGCGGGCGCATGAGCAGTACCGTTTCTGCCAGCCCCCGTCAGCGCTGGACCGGCCTCGCCGTCCTCGTCCTGGCCGTCACCGTGGTCGCCCTCGACGCGACCGTCCTCTCCCTCGCCATCCCCTCCATCAGCGAGACGCTGGAGCCCAGCGGCACCCAGCTGCTCTGGATCGGCGACTCCTACTCGTTCGTCCTGGCCGGCCTGCTGGTCAGCATGGGCTCGCTCAGCGACCGGATCGGCCGCAAGAAGCTGCTGCTGATCGGCGCGGCCGCCTTCGGCGCGGCCTCGCTGCTCGCCGCCTACGCGCCCAGCGCCGGCTGGCTGATCCTGGCCCGCGCGCTGCTCGGCGTCGCCGGCGCGACGATCATGCCCTCGACCCTGTCGCTGATCCGCGGCCTCTTCCCGGACGACCGGGAGCGGGCCACCGCGATCGGCATCTGGGGCGCGGCCGCCACCGCCGGCGCCGCGCTCGGGCCGGTGGTCGGCGGGGTGCTGCTGGAGCACTTCTGGTGGGGTTCGGTGTTCCTGCTGAACATCCCGATCCTGCTCCTGCTGCTGGTGCTCGGCGCCTGGCTGCTGCCGGAGTCCAAGGACCCGAACCCGGGCCGCTGGGACGTGCTGAGCGTCGCCCTGTCGATGGCCGGGGTGATCGGCACGGTCTACGCGATCAAGGAGGCCGCCGCGCACGGCGTGGCGCGCTGGGACGTCCCGGTCGCCTTCGTGCTGGGCGTCACCGCGCTGACCGTCTTCGTCCGCCGCCAGCTGCGGCTGGAGACCCCGCTGCTGGACGTGCGGCTGTTCCGCGACCGGCGGTTCACCGCCGCCGTGCTGGCCTCGCTGATCGCCCTGATCGGCCTGTCCGGGGTGGTCTTCGTGACCTCGCAGTACCTCCAGCTGGTCCGCGGCTACGAGCCGCTGCGGGCCGGCCTGGCCGAGCTGCCGGCCTTCGTCGGCGCCGTCGTCGGCGGTCTGCTGACGGCCCGGCTGGTGCGGCGCACCGGCGCCCGGGCGGCGCTGACCGGCTGCCTGCTCGCCATGGGCCTCGGCGTGGGCGTGCTCGGCTGGCTCCAGCAGGACACCACCTACCTGTTGCTGGCCACCTCCTTCCTGCTGGTCGGGACGGCGGAGGGCGTGGTCTACACGCTCGGCGCCGACCTGGTGCTGAGCGCCTCACCCGCCGACAAGGCCGGCGCGGCCTCGGCGGTCTCGGAGACCGCGTACGAGCTGGGCACCGCACTCGGCATCGCGCTGGTCGGCTCGGTGGTCGGCTCGATCTACGCCGGCGGGCTCGTCGTCCCGGCCGGGACGGACCCGGCGGCCGCGGCGCGGGCCGGCGAGTCGCTGGGCGCGGCTGTCGAGACGGCGCACGGACTGCCGCAGGGCGTCGCGGAGCCGCTGCTGGCGAGCGCCCGGGAGTCCTTCACGCACGGCATGAACAGTGCCGGCCTGCTGGCCGCCGTCCTGCTGATCGGCGCGGCCGCGATGGCCTGGCGGCTGCTGCGGGGCCTGGACGCCCCGACCAGCGCGGCCACCCCGGTCACTGCGGTCGAGGCGCCCGCTCCGGAGAAGCCGGAGAAGCCGGAGAAGGTCGACGCGTAAGCACGCCCGACTCCCCTGCCACCGGCGGGAACGGCCACGGCCGTTCCCGCCGGTGGCGTATCGCGGGCCGGGCGGCTGGAACCGGGGCGGCCAGGCCCAGAAACATGCGATGTTCAAATGTCTGATGTTTGTATAGGCTGCCTCCATGAACCGCATCAGTACACCGCGCAGGACGGCAAGCCTGTCCGCGCAGCTCGTGGACAGCCTCCGCTCGCACATCGAGGCGGGCGGCTGGCCGGTGGGGACGCGGATCCCGCCGGAGCAGGTCCTCGTCGAGGAGCTCGGGGTCGGACGCAGCACGCTGCGCGAGGCGATCGGCGCGCTCGTGCACCTCGGCCTGCTGGAACCCCGGGCCGGGGACGGCACCTACGTCCGCGCGTCGAGCGAGCTCCAGTCGGTCATGGTGCGGCGGGCGAGTTCCGCCCGGCGGGACAACGTCCTCGAACTGCGCACCGTCCTCGAGGAGTACGCCTCGGGGGCCGCCGCCCTGCGGCGCAGCGAGGACCAGCTGCACCAGCTCAGGGAGCTGCTGACCGACGCCGACGCGGCCTGCGCCGGCGAGGACAGGTCCGCGGCCATGAGTGTCGACGCGCTGTTCCACCGGGCCGTCGTCCGGGCGAGCGGGAACGACCTCCTGATCGAGGTCTACGACTACCTCGGCACGGCCCTCACCTCCGCCCTGGGAGGCCTGCCCTGGGACGCCACCGCCGCCGAGGAGCACGCCGACCTGCACCGGCGACTCGTCGACGCGATCGAGGCCCAGGACGAGAACGGCGCCCGCACCGCGGCGGCGGCGATCGTCCGGCTCACCCACGACCACGGGGTCCAGGCACCAGCCGCGACGGAGGAGCGATGAGTCCGTAGCTGTCCTCGGCACCGCCATGGCGGGCGCCGGATACGGTGCGGGGCAGGACCGCCACGTACGGAGTCCCCGCACGCCGACGAGCGCTCAACTCACTTCCACCGAACGGGCCTTCGGCGAAAAATGAAGACCGCCAACCCCTTGCACAGGCCTTCGAGGCCGTAGAGGAGAACACCGATGTCCGTCTTACCGCCCCCGGCCGACGACCTCGACGCACGCACCGCCCAGCGCACCGCCCACCTGTACGCGACGGATCCGCAGTTCCGTGCCGCCGCACCCCTGGACGCCGTCAGCGAGGCGATCCGGCGGCCGGGCCTACCGCTCGCCGACCTCGTGGCCACGGTGATGGAAGGGTACGCGGACCGCCCCGCCCTGGGCGAGCGCGCCACCGAGCCGGTGACCGACCCGGACACCGGCCGCACCACCCTGCGCCTCCTGGACCGGTTCGACACCGTCACCTACGGCGAACTGTGGGAACGCGTCGGCGCGGTGGCCTCCGAGTGGCGCCACCACCCCGACCACGCCGTGGGCCCGGGCGACTTCGTCGCCGTCCTCGGCTCCACCAGCCCCGAGTACGCCGTGCTGGATCTGGCCTGCGTCCGCTCCGGCGCGGTGAGCGTCCCCCTCCAGGCCGGCGCCTCGGCGGAACACCTGGCCCCCGTCGTCGCGCAGACCGGACCACGCCTGATGGCGGTGGACGTGGCGCACCTGGACGTCGCGCTCCAGATCGCGGCGGACGCCCCGTCACTGGGCAGGATCGTCGTGCTCGGCCACCGCCCGGAGGTCACCGACCACCAGGAGGCGCTGGACGCCGCGCGCGGACGGCTGGCGACCCAGGGCCGGGGCGTCACCCTGGACACGCTGGCCTCGGTCATCGAGCGGGGCAGGAGCCTGCCACCGCTCCCCCGGGTCCCCGAGGGCTCGACGGCCGACACGCTCAGCGCGCTGATCTACACCTCGGGGAGCACTGGCACCCCCAAGGGCGCCGTGTACACCGAGCGTCTCGTCAAGAACTTCTGGATCGACTTCGTGCCCGGCCAGGGGACGCAGCCGTCCATCGTGCTCAACTACCTGCCCCTGAGCCACATGATGGGACGGGGCGTGCTGTTCGGCACGCTCGCCAAGGGGGGCACCGCCCACTTCGTGGCGTCGAGCGACCTGTCGACCCTCTTCGTGGACCTCTCCCTGGTCCGGCCCACCGAGTTCATCCTGGTGCCCCGCATCTGCGACATGCTCTTCCAGCGCTACCGGAGCGAGTCGGCCCGCCGGAACGAGCCGGACGAGGTCGGGGGCGACACCGCCGGGCAGGCGGACCGCGCGAAGGAGGAGCTGCGGGAGAAGACCCTGGGCGGCCGCCTCCTGTGGGCCACCTACGGCTCGGCCCCGATGAGCGCGGAGCTGGCGGCGTTCCTGGAGAGCTGCCTGCAGATCAGGGTGTTCAACGGCTACGGGTCGACGGAAGCCGGGCTGGTCTCGCTCGACGGCCGGGTGCTGCGCCCGCCGGTGACCGACCACCGGCTGGCGGACGTGCCCGAGCTGGGGTACTTCCGCACCGATTCCCCGCACCCCAGGGGCGAACTCCTGGTCAAGTCGGAACGCCTCGTTCCCGGCTACTTCCAGCAGCCGGACGCCACCGCCCAGGTCTTCGACGAGGACGGCTTCTACCGCACGGGCGACATCGTGGCCCTCACCGGCCCCGACGAGTTCGTCTACGTCGACCGCCGCTCCAACGTCCTCAAACTGTCGCAGGGCGAGTTCGTGGCCACCTCCCGGCTGGAAGCCCTCTTCACCGACAGTCCGCTCGTCCGGCAGGTCTTCGTGTACGGCAACAGCGCTCGCGCCTACCTGCTCGCGGTCATCGTGCCCACCCAGGAGGCGCTCGACCTCGCCGCCGAGGACGGTCCGCGTCTCAGGTCGCTCCTGCGCGAGTCCCTACACCGCCTCGCCACCGAGGCGGGCCTCAACTCGTACGAGATCCCACGGGACTTCCTCATCGAGACCGAGCCGTTCAGCCAGCAGAACGGGTTGCTCTCCGGCGTGCGCAAGCTGCTGCGCCCCGCGCTGGCGAAGCGCTACGGCGAGCGCCTCGAAGCCCTGTACGCCGAGCTGACCGAGCGCGAGAGCGACGAACTCCGGGCACTGCGCCAGGTCGGCCCGTCCCGGCCCGTACCGGAGACCGTGTGCCAGGCCGCCCGCGCGCTGCTCGGACACCGGCAGGACGACGTCCACCCCGGGACGCGTTTCCTCGAACTCGGCGGCGACAGCCTCTCCGCGCTGTCGTTCTCCCAACTGCTCAAGGAGGTCTACCGCGTCGACGTCCCCGTCGACGTCGTCATCAACCCGGTCAACACGCTCCAGCGGGTGGCCGACCACATCGAGAACGCCCTCGCGTCGGGCGACCGGCGCCCGACCGCCGACCAGGTCCACGGACCGGGCGCGACGCGGCTCGTGGCGGGCGACCTGACACTGGACGCGTTCCTCGACACGGGGACCCCGACGCGGACCGGCAGGCCGAGGGGCCCGCTGCCCGAGGCGCGGACCGTCCTGCTGACCGGCGCCAACGGCTACCTGGGCCGCTTCCTGTGCCTCGAATGGCTGGAGCGCGTCGCGCAGCGCGGCGGCACACTGGTCTGCGTGGTCCGCGGCGCCACCGACGAGTCGGCCCGGGCGCGGCTCGACGCGGCCTTCGACAGCGGCGACCCGGAGCTCCTCCGGCGCTACCACGGCCTGGCCGCCGAGCACCTGGAGGTGGTCGCCGGCGACGTCGGGGAGCGCGACCTCGGACTCGACCGGGAGACCTGGCAGCGGCTGGCCGACACCGTGGACCTGATCGTCCACCCGGCGGCACTCGTCAACCACGTCCTGCCCTACGACCAGTTGTTCGGCCCCAACGTGCTGGGCACGGCCGAACTGATCAGGCTCGCGGTCACCTCCAGGGCCAAACAGTTCACCTACCTGTCGACGGTCGCCGTCGTCTTCGATTCCGAGGCCGCGGCCGACGAGGACGCGGACATCCGCACGGCCTGCGGGACGCGCGACCTCGGCAGCGGCTACGCGAACGGCTACGCGGCCAGCAAGTGGGCGGGCGAGGTGCTGCTGCGCGAGGCGCACGACACGTTCGGCCTCCCGGTCGCCGTGTTCCGCTCGAACCTGATCCTCGCCCACCCGCGCTACCGGGGGCAGCTGAACGTCCCGGACGTGTTCACCCGCCTCCTGCTGAGCCTGCTGGCGACCGGCATCGCCCCCGGCAGCTTCTACGCCCGGGGCACCGGTGACGTCGACGGGCACTACGACGCGCTGCCCGTGGACTTCACCGCGCAGGCCGTCGCCGCGCTGGGCGACGACACCCGGGAGGGGTACCGGACCTTCAACATCGTGAACCCGCACGAGGACGGAATCTCCCTCGACACCTTCGTCGACTGGCTGGCGGCGGCCGGACACCCCCTGACGCGCATCGACGACTACGACGAGTGGCTCGACCGCTTCGAGAGCGCCATACGCGCTCTGCCCGACCGCCAGCGGCAGCACTCGCTGCTCCCCCTGCTGCACGCCTTCTCCACGCCGTCGGAGCCGCTGCCCGGATCCGCCCTGCCGGCGGACCGGTTCCGCGAGGCGGTCCGGGCCGCCGCCCTCAACGAGGAGAACGACATCCCGCACCTGTCGCAGGACCTGATCACCAAGTACGTGGCGGACCTCCGGGCGCAGCACCTGCTGTAGCCGGTCCGCCCTCCTCCTCCGCACCCACCTCCGCACCCGCTGGCGGGAACGGCCACGGCCGTTCCCGCCGGTGGCGTACCGCGCGCCGGGCGGCCGGAACATCGTGGCCGGTGGCTTCGCCGTGCTGGTGTCCGCCCCGCGCTGTCCGTCGTGGCGTGCCCCCTGCTCGGGCTGGGCGGCGGCGCCTGCCTCGTCCTCGCGCTGACCTTCCAGAGCGAACGCGCCGGCAGCTCCGGCGAAGCCGCCGCGTCGGCCGGCATGGCGCAGTCCATCGGCTACCTCGTGGCGGCGGCCGGGCCCCTCCTCCTCGGGATCCTGCACGACACCACGGGCAGCTGGACGCTTCCGCTCACGGTCCTGGCCGTCCTCGGCATCGCCATGGCGGCTGCCGGATACGGCGCGGGGCAGAACCGTCACGTGCACCTACCTCGGCCGCGCTGACGTCACCGTCACCGTCACCGCACGCAGCCTCGTCCGTCACGCCTCTCGCACGTTCACCGCTCTCGCGCGTTCACCGCCCGAGGAGTTCAGCGAAGCGGTCCAGCGCACGGTCGGTGCGCCGGCGGTCGCCGGTGGTCGTGAGGTCGAACAGCAGACCCCGGATGACGGCCATGACCAACGTGGGCGTGACGGTGTCGTCAGGGCCGGTGGAGACGTCCCGGAAGGTGGCGCCGAGAGTGTCGAACCAGTCCGTGATCGCCTCGGCCTGGTCGGGGTAGTTCTCGGGGTGGACCAGGCCGTCGGCGTGCACCTCGAAGAACAGCCGGACGAACGGCGCGCGTTCGTCCGCGCTCATCCACACCCAGATGCCCCGCAGCCGCTCCTGCACGGAGCCCTTCATCGGCGCGGGGTGCCCGGCCAGACGTACCGCGCCCCGGCGACGGGCCTCGGCGAGGACCGCCGCGACCAACTCCTGCTTGCTGCCGAAGTCGTAGAGCAGCATCCGTGGACTGGTGTCGAGGGCTGCGGCCAGTGGTCGCAGGCTCAGTCCGGCCAGGCCGTGCGCCAGCACGTAGTCGGTCGCCCGAGCCAGCGTGCGCTCGCGACGGGCGGGGTCGGCGGGTCGCCCCACGGTGGATCTCCCTTCGGCGCATCGGAGTTGAAACGGCATTGGCGAGTATATGGTACGACTGTTTCAATAACGAGGGGAGACCACATGCACACCTTCGACCGAGCACTCGTCCTGGGCCCCGGAAGTCACGTCGGCACGGCCTGGACAGCCGGACTGGCCTACGGATTGCGCCGCAACGGCGTGGATCTGGGCGAGGCCGACCTGATCGTCGGCACGTCAGCCGGCTCGATCGTCGGAACGCTGCTCGCCACCGGGCAGGACCCGGGGCGGCTCGCTTCCTCCGCTCGCCAGGCCGCTCACCGGGTCAAGCCTGACCCTGAGCGGATGGGCGCGGTGTTCGCCGTACTCGGCGACCGCAGCCTGGAACCCGGAGAGGCGAGGCGTCGCGTCGGCCGCCTCGCACTCGACGGCACCGACCCCCGAGCCGAGGAGGCGCTGATCGCGGGGCGCGCCGCCCTGATCGGTGCGGACGCGTGGCCGGAGCGACGACTGCTGATCACCGCCGTCTGCGCCACCACCGGTGAGCCCGTGGTGTGGGACCGCGACAGCGGCGTGCCGCTGGTGCACGCGGTGGCGGCGAGCAGCGCCTTCCCCGGAGCCGCACCGCCCGTCGCCATCGACGGCCGGCGGTACATGGACGGTGCGCTGCGTGCGGGCCCCAACGCCGACCTCGCCGCTGGAGCCCGCACGCTGGTCGTGGTCGAGCCGATGGCCCACCTGTTCCCCCGGGAACCGCTCAACCAGCAGCTGGCGGCAGTGGGGGCGGACGCCGTGGTGACCATCGGCCCCGATCCGGCCTCGGTGCGCGCTTTCGGCTCGGACACGGGCGACCTGGCGGCCTGGGAACCGGCCTACCAGGCGGGCCTCCGCCAGGCCGGCGACGTCGAGGCGCAACTCCGCACCATGTGGAGGGCGGAAGTCGACGCGGGCTGAGCGCCGATCAGGTCGGCGCGATCACCAGCATCTGCCTGCCTGACTTCCGGGGTAGCCCTATGACACCTGACAGTTCATCATCGGGCCCGAAGGGAATTCCAGTCATGACCGACCGCGTAGACCTGTCCGGCGCTTCCTGGATCACATCCTCGTACTCCAACAACGGTGGCAACTGCGTGGAGGTCGCCACCGACGTCCCCAACCTCGCTCCCGTCCGCGACTCCAAGGACCCCGAGGGTCCTGCCCTCGTCTTCCCCGCCGACACCTGGTCATCGTTCATCGCCACGATCCGGACCGGCGAGTTCGGCGAGGTCTGACGCGCACCTTGTCCGATCCCCACTGCCCACGGCGGGCAGTGGGGCTCGCGCGTCAGGTTGACGCGTAGGCACGGGATAGGCCAGCGTTCGTAGTCGATGACTATCCCGCGCGCTCGACTGTCACTCCATCTCGGCGCCCCCGGTGGGCTGTTCCCGCAGTTGGTCGACCTCCCGGCGATAGAGAGACCGGGCCGCCCACGTTCCGTACTCCTGGGTGGGCGACGCCTGCTCAACCACGTGATGCGCCCGAGCCTTGAGCACGGCACCCCACAGCACCACATGGTGCCGAGCGCTGCGCCCACACTCCTTCGGTTCACCGGGCAGGCAGAGCGGAAGTGGATCGCCGACCTTGTTCGCGGCGTGTCGGACGTACCGGGCGATGTCGAGCCATTCGGCCTCGGTGCGGGCTGGCCAGCCGTTTGGGGCGTCGCCGGGCCACGGCGTCCAGTCGTCGCCGTAGTGGTCGCCGTGGTTGTCCAACGTCCGCTCCCTGGTTGCAGTACGGGGGTACTGATGCTGATCGGCGACGGGGGACCCGGGCGGGTCACAGTGCCGTACCGAGGGCACACAGGGCGAGCACGGGCCGCACATGGGAAGGAACTGTGGCGGGGTGCAGCTCTGTGTGAGGTGACCCCGGCGATGTGGACACACCTGACAATGGATCTTGTAGATCCAGGAAGGTGAAGATCCGCGTGGCAAGGCCATCGAAGTACAACCCGGAGTTCGGAGCCGACGCGGTCGCGCTGTGGCGGGGCCCTCGG
Organism: Kitasatospora sp. NPDC088264; assembly: GCF_040685715.1. Taxonomy (NCBI): domain Bacteria; kingdom Bacillati; phylum Actinomycetota; class Actinomycetes; order Kitasatosporales; family Streptomycetaceae; genus Kitasatospora; species Kitasatospora sp. NPDC088264. Next base: position 12,681 of record NZ_JBFBIR010000020.1, on the reverse strand, counting down.
GGAATCCGAGGGCCCCGCCGCACTCGCACCACCTCAGCGGGCGATCAGCTCGCGAACCGCGTCGCTCACTTCGGGGAGCTCACTGGGGAGTGCCCACTGGTGGGCGTCGTGCTCGGTGAGGACGACCGGTTCGGTCTTCTCCACGGTGACGGCGAAGTTGAACTGGCGGGTCGTGCCGCCGCGGCTGTTCTGGTAGTCGAAGTGCCCGATGTAGCCGGTGACCTCCTTGATGGTCAGCCCGGTCTCCTCGGCGGTCTCGCGGTACAGGGCGTCGAGGATGGACTCTTCCTCCTCCAACTCGACCGTCCCGGAGGGGATCTCCCACAGGCCGCCCATGTAGTCGTCGGGGTTGCGCCGCACGAGCAGGACCCGGCCGTCGTGGTTGATCACGGCGGCGGCGACGAAGCCGCTGATTCCGGCGGCTTCGGCATCGGTCGCCAGGCCGGCCACGAACTCGGGGGAGGTGACAGTCACTGCAGCTCCTTGTGATGGTCGCTGATCTTGACGGCCGCGCGGACGTACTGCTCGGCCACTTCCAGATCCTGCTCACGATGCCAGACCGGGAGCTTGATCATGTGGGCGTGGGCGTGCTCCGCGACCGGGAAGTCCCCTGCCTTGTACCGGCGGTGGGAGTGCGGGTGCCCGGGGAACAGTGGTCCGGGCTGCTGGTACAGCGGGAGCTGGTTCATGGGGCAGGTGGAGCCGGGGCGGTCGAACTCGGTGGCGCCCTCGGCGATCAGCGCCTGGTGGAAGCGCTCGATCGGCAGGCCGTCGAGTTCATCCGGCTTGTAGGTGAGCGTCAACCCGTACCAGGACGGGATCACCCCGTCGGGCATCTCGGTGACTTCCAGGCCGGGTGTCCGGGCGAGCTGGCCGGTGAGGTAGCGGGCGATCTCCGCCCGGCCGACGACGTAGCCGTCGAGGCGGGCGAGCTGGTCATGGGCGATGGCGGCGGCAAGGGGGTGGATGCGGAGCTTGAGGCCGGCCCCGGTGACCGCGTACCGCGCGAGCGGATGGCCTTCCGGGATCTCGGTCTTGGCCCGCTTGTTGTAGTGCGCGAGCGTGATGACCCGGTGGTAGGTGTCGTCGTCGTCCGTGAGGACGAACCCGCCCTCGCCGCCGGACAGCGGCTTGGGGCCGTTGAGGGAGAAGGCCGAGGCGAGGCCGAACGTGCCGACCTTCTGCCCGGCGATGCTCGCGCCGTGGGCGTGGGAGCCGTCCTCCAGTACCGCCAGGTCGTGGGCGTTCGCCACGGCCACCAGGTCGGTCATGTCGGCGGGCTTGCCCCACAGGTGGGTGACCATGATCGCGCGGGTTCGGGGGGTGATCAGCTCCTCGATCCGGTTCGGGTCAATGTCGCCGTCCGGCCGGGTTTCGCACAGCACGGGCACCGCGCGGAGGTGGAAGAGCGGGGAGGCGGTGGCGTGGAAGGTCCAGGCCGGAACGATGACCTCGTCGCCGGGCTTGATCCGGGCGGCCCAGTAGGTGGCGTGCAGGGCGGCGGTGCCAGAGCTGGTGGTGACCGCGTGCCGGACGCCGAAGTACTCCTGCAGGCCGCCCTCCAGCTCGGCGACGATGCCGGACCGGCCGGGGATGGAGATCGACTCCTCAAGCTGGGCGGCGACCTTGGCGCGGGTGGTGTCGTCGATCGGCGGCCAACTGAAGTGCGGTCCCGTGGCGGTGACTTCGGGCTTGCCGCCGAGCAGGGCGAGGGTGCTGGTCACAGCATCTCCTTCGGGTCGATGTAGCGCCCTGCTGCCTTGGACTGGTAGCAGGAGGCGATGAACGCGGCGTGCGCGAGGTGCTGGTCGGGGCCGGAGGTGTTCGGCCGTTCGCCGTCCAGGACCCGGCAGAAGTAGTCGATCTGCGCGGCCGATGCCGAGGCGGGAGCGTGGGGGCGGGTCAGCTCCTCCACCACGGCGCCGTGCAGGTCGAGCCGCTGGACCTGGCCCTTGGTCAGCAGCACCGAGCCGCGGGTGCCGACCACGTGCAGGCGCTCGGTCTTCGGAGCCACCCACCGGGACAGCAGCACCGAGCCGTACAGGTCGGTGTCGTAGCCGAGCTGGATGACGGCGGTGTCCTCCGCGTCGTATCCGCCGCCGGGGACGGCGGTGGTGGAGAACTCGGCGATGACCCGGCTGGGCAAGCCGAAGTACCACAGCAGCAGGTCGATGAGGTGGTAGCCCATGTCGATGATGCAGCCGCCCCCGGCCTGCCGGATGTCCCCGCGCCACCCGGCGCCGGGGTCGTCGGTGTGGAAGGTGTACTGGCCGTCGATCAGGAAGGGGATGCCGATCTGGTCCAGCATCCCGGCGACGCTCGCGTGGATCGGGTTAAAGCGCCGCTGGAGGGTGACCATCAGCTCGACCTGGCCGGCCTGGCAGACCTGGGCGAGATCCCGGGCCTCCCACACGCTGGTGGCGAACGGCTTCTCCTTGAGGACGTGGACGCCCCGGGCGGCGCACTCGTGGACGACCTCGCGTCCGGCGTGGTGCGGGACGGCGACAACCACGAAGTCCGGGGCCACCGCGTCCAGCAGCTCACCGGTGCGGGTGAATCCCGGGACCTGGAGCTGTTCCTGCCGCTGCCGCAGGGTGTCGGGGTTGCTGTCGCAGATGGCGACGAGCTCGGCCCTGCTGGAGGCGAGCAGGCCGGGCAGGTGGTCTTCGAGCGCCTGGTGGCCGAGGCCGATGACCGCAGCGCGTCGTTTCATGCGCGGACTCCTTCCGCTTCGTGAAGGAACTTCTTCGGTGCACGACGAGTAGAGCCCAACTCACGGTCACCAACCAGGCGTTGTCTGTTGTCCCGGGGTAGTCCAGCCCGTACGCGCAGTAGGCTCACGGTCACCGTCGATGATGGGATTGGCCCCGTGGACGACCAGATCCGGCACCCCCTCGCGTACGCCCGCGCGCTTCGCGGCTGGTCCCAGACCGACCTCGCGGCCCGCATCCACCACGCCGCCAGGAACAGGCCCGAGGGTCTTCGCTCCGGCACCGACAAGGCCGCCGTCAGCAAGTGGGAGAACTGGCGCAAGACGCCCAGCATCGAATCCCAGCTCCTGATCGCCGAGGCCTTCGACATCCCGATCAGCGACCTGGGAGCCTTCGAGTGGCCTCACTGGCTGCCAGGCCAGGAACAGCCGGTGCCACTCGGATCGGCGTTCACCGTCCACGCACTTCGAGACGCACAGAGAGCCACAATGGACCATCGCCGCCGCACCTTCATGACCTTCAGCGCGCTCGCGCTGGCCGGACTCTCAGCCCAATGGGCCACCCTCGAACCCGACCGGCTCACCACCGCTCTGAACGGCAAGCACGTCGACGGCGAACTGGTCGACTGGATGGAGGACACCAGCGCCAAGCTGACCGCCCTGCCCACCGAACAGCGCCAGCACACCGCCAAGCTGATGGACGCCCAACTGGAGACGGTCACCGACCTGCTGGAACAGGGCCGGTACACCGAACCCATCGGCCAGCGCCTCCACCTGCTGGCCGCCTCCCTGGCCAGCACCTGCGGCTGGCACCGCTTCGACCAGGGCCAGCACTTCGCGGCGGGCAAGCTCTGGAACGCGGCCCTCACCAACGCGCACGCCGCCCGCGACCGCGACCTCGGGGCCGGCGTCCTCTCCGACTTCGCCTACCAGTCGATCTGGCTCACCCAGCCGGGCGCCGCCGTCGAACCGCTCAGCCAGGCCCTCATCCACACCCGGCACCCCACCGCACAGTCCCTGCTCTACCTCCGCCGGGCCCGCGCGCATGCCGCCCTCGGAGCCGCCGCCGACTGCCACCGCGACCTGGCCGCCGCCGAGAACGCCCTGCTGACCGACAGCCCCGACCAGGCCCCCGCATGGTGCCGGTGGATGAGCACGGCGGACCTGGCTGTCGACTCCGGCCAGTGCATGCTCGACCTCGGCCGTACCGACGAAGCGCACGCCCGCATCGACGAGGGCATGAGCCTGCTGCCGCGCTCCCGCGACAAGACGCGCGGGATCTTCCTGACCTACGAGGCCCGCAGCCTGCTGCAGGCCCGCGAGGTCGAACATGCCCTTGCCGTTACGAATCAGTCCCTCGACCTCGCGACCAGGATCGGCGCCGACCGGTGCGTCACCCTGGTGCGCGAGCTCGCGCCGGCGTTCAAGCCCTACCGCCAGGTCGATGGCGTTGCCGACCTCATGGACCGCCTCAAACCGAGCTAGCGTTGCGGGTTCAATGCCGACACCTTCGAACCCGACACGCGACTTGCCTAATGAATGCACGGTTCGTTGCAGAACCCGGTCACCTCCAGCCACGCGAAGTCGAGCGGTGCGGGTGCGACTGCGCTGTTCAACGTGCGCCTCCAGAGAACAGGGAAGGTAAGGAATCGACGGTGATCGAGGGACGGCCGCTCCCCGCCGGCGAGGTGGCCGGCGGGGAGCGGTGTGGCTCGGCGAGGGTCTGGCGCCAACGTGCCCTCGGAGCCGGCCGGCAGGGGAGGTAGGCCTGCCGGTGCCCGTCCGTGATTGCCTGTCACGGACGGGCGTTGGACCCCGCCGCCGCGCGGGATGAGCACTCGCGGCGCGGTGGCGGGAGCTTGTCGGTCCGGTTCGCGGTTCGGCCGACAGCGGCGCGGCAGCCGTTGACCACAGCGGTAAAACCGCCGGCCGCCAGCGAGCTGACGTGCAGCCCGGCGAGCAGCATCTCCCCCGAGGTCACGCCGGCTCCGGAAACATCGGCCGACGCTGCGGGCTGCTCCCTGTACCCGGCGCGATCTCCCTGGGGTCGCACCGTCGCAGCTGATCGGGCCTGGTCGTCCACTCGCACCCCCCGCCGAGCGGCCTCAGGAAGGCCGCCCCGCAGAGGATCTCCATGAAGACCCCCTCCTTCGGCTTGCCGTCGTCGTCTCGGTGCTTCAGGTCCCGCACCACCTCGTTGCGGACGAAGTCGGGCAGCGCGGATTTCGGGTTTTCGGGCATGGGGTCTCCGTAGCGCTTCGCTCTTGGCGTGTCACTTGGTGTAGCCATGGTGGCGCGACAGCCTCTACGATCGGAAGGGTTCTCCACTTGACGAAATCCCCTGTGGGATAAGGAATGCAACGGAGGTCTGATCATGCGCGAGACCGAGCTGGACCCGTCCGCATCACCCCTCAAGGCCTTCGGCGCACAACTCCGCAGGCTGCGCAAGGCGGCGGGGCTCACACAGACCGACCTCGGGGCGATGACGAACTTGAGTGACAGTCAGATCTCCAACCTCGAACGAGGGACACGCAGTCCCACACTCGACTGGGTCGTACAAGCCGACCGGGCCCTTGGTGCCGGTGGAACACTAGAACTGACGTACTGGAGTCTCAGCGGCTCATCGTTGCTGGAAGGGTTTCCCGAGTACGCCCAGCAAGAAGCGAAGGCCCTGAGCATCAACCACTTCGAACTGGGCATCGTGCCTGGCCTGGCGCAGACAATGGAGTACGCCGCAGCCTTCGCCTCGGCCGCCGTGCGGCGCGGCAGCGTCACCGAGGAGCAGGCTGCGGATCGGCTCGACTTCCTTGCCACGCGCCAGAAGCTACTTGACCGGCAGCCTGCGCCCCGGCTCCACTTCGTCCTGGACGAGGGCGCCCTTCTACGACCGGTGGGCGGGCGCAAGGTCATGGCTCGGCAGCTTGCGCACCTTGAAGACCTCGCCACTCGTCCGAACATCACGATCCAAGTGGCGCCGCTTTCTCTTGCAGAAGAGCTGCCGTTCACCATGATGGTCACGCTGCTGACCCTGGCGGATCGAAAACTCCTGGCATACTCGGAGTGCCAGTTGCGCGGCTTCCTCTCGCGGGACGCCGAGACTGCTCAAGCCTGGGAGCGGGACTGCCACCAGCTCCAGGTTGAAGCGCTCTCGAAGGCTGCGTCACTGGAGCTGATCCGAAAGTGCAAGGCGTGAGAGGAACGTCATGATCACTCCTGTAGACCTATCCGACGCCGCGTGGGTCAAGGCCAGTTACAGCAACAATGGCGGGTCTTGCGTTGAGGTGGCCCCCGGCTTCCCGGGTGTACTGCCCGTCCGTGACTCCAAGGACCCCGAGGGTCCTGCCCTCGTCTTCCCCGCCGAGGCCTGGTCGTCGTTCGTCGCCGCCGTCCAAGCCGGCGAGTTCGGCGAGGTCTGACGCGCACAACTCTCGCGAGCCCCACCACCCTCAGCGGGTGGTGGGGTTCGCGCGTTCTTGGCGGTGACAGTGTTTCAACTGCGTTCACCGAATGCTCTTGCGCGGTCTTGTGCACCGTGCGGGCGGCGACGTTGGATGTACACCATCCGCTGACCGTCGCGTTCACGTCATACCCTCACGGAGCCCCAATGCCGCTGTCGTCCCTCCGCAAGGCCGCCGCCGCCTGCGCTGCCGCCGCCGTGCTCGGCGCGCTCGCCACCGCCCCCGCCACGGCCGCCACCGGCGCCACGACCGAGAGCGCCCCGGTCACCGCGCCCGCGCTGGACGTCCTCACGTACAACACGTTCCTGATGAGCACGACCCTCTACCCCAACTGGGGCCAGGAGCACCGGGCGCAGGCGATCGCCTCGGCGGACTTCTTCCAGGGCCACGACGTGGTCGTCCTGGAGGAGGCCTTCGACAACGCGGCCTCCGACGCCCTGACCGCCAAGGCCTCGGCCGCCTACCCGTACCACACCCCGGTCGTCGGCCGCTCCACCAGCGGCTGGGACGCGACCTCCGGCAGCTACAGCTCCACCACCCCCGAGGACGGCGGCGTGACGCTGCTCAGCAAGTGGCCGATCCTGCGCAAGGAGCAGTACGTCTACAAGGACGCCTGCGGCTCGGACTACTTCTCGAACAAGGGCTTCGTCTACGCCGTCCTGAACGTGAACGGCCAGCGCACCCACGTGGTCGGCACCCACCTGCAGTCCACCGACTCGGGCTGCTCCAACGGCCAGCCGGCCGCCATCCGGGCCAAGCAGCTCACGGCCATGCGCGGCTTCCTGGACGCCAAGCAGATCCCGGCGAACGAGCCGATCCTGCTCGCCGGTGACCTCAACATCGACTCGCACGGCTCCGAGTACCAGGCCCTGCTGGACAACGCCAACCTGGCGCCGGCCTCCGCCCGCACGGGCTGGCCGTACTCCTTCGACACCGCCGACAACTCCATCGCCGCCTACCGCTACCCGGGCGAGCCCAAGGAGGACCTGGACTACGTGCTCTACCGGGCCGACCACGCCCGCCCGCAGCAGTACACCAACCAGGTCCTGCGCACGCACAGCGCGCCGTGGACGGTGAGCAGTTGGGGCAAGAGCTACACCTACACCGACCTCTCCGACCACTACCCGCTCGCCGCGCACTGACCGGGGAAGCGCACTGACCAGGGACTGACCCGCGGGGAACTAAGCAGCCCCGAAGGGCAGTTCCAGCTCGGCCCAGACCACCTTGCCGTCCCTGGTCAGCCGGCTGCCCCAGCGCTGGGCCAGCTCGCTGACCAGGAACATGCCGCGCCCGCCCTCGTCCTGCTCGGCGAAGGGGCGCAGCTGCGGGGCCGCCCCGCCGGCGTCGGAGACCTCCAGGGTGAGCACCCGGTCGCGGAACAGCCGCAGCCGCCGCGGGGCGTCGGCGTGCAGCAGGGCGTTCGTGACCAGCTCGCTGACCAGCAGTTCGGCGTAGTCGGAGAGGGCGGTCAGGCCCCAGGCGTCCAGGGTGGCGCGGGTGAAGCGGCGGGCCTTGCCGGGCAGCCGGCCGCCGCCGGTGAGCGGGAGGGTGGCGATCCGGTCGGCGGGCAGTGGCAGCACCCGCGCCATGATCATCGCGATGTCGTCCTCGGTGCCGTCGGTGACCAGTGCGCCGAGGACGGCGTCGCAGTTCTCCTCCAGGGTCCGGCCGGGCCCGGCGAGGGTGTCGGCCAGCAGGTCGATGCCGTCGTCGAGGTCCTGGCCGCGCCGCTCGACCAGGCCGTCGGTGTAGAGGGTGACCATGCCGCCCTCGGGCAGGGTGAACTCGATCGACTCGAAGGCCACCCCGCCGACGCCCAGCGGCACGCCGGGCGGCACCTCGACCCTGCTGGCGGTGCCGTCGGGGGCGACCCAGATCGGCGGCAGGTGGCCGGCCGAGGCGACCTGGACGGTGCGCTCCAGCGGGTCGTATACCGCGCAGATGCAGGTGGCGAACTGGCCCTCGCCGATGCCCGAGGCGGTCTCGTCCAGGCGTGTGAGGACCTGCTCGGGCGGCATGTCGAGGGTGGCGAGCGTGCGGGCGACGGTGCGCAGCTGGCCCATGGTGGCGGCGGCCCGGATGCCGTGGCCCATCACGTCGCCGACCACCAGGGCGACCCGGCCGCAGGACAGCGGCACGACGTCGAACCAGTCGCCGCCGACCTCGCTGACCACGCTGCTGGGCAGGTAGCGGTAGGCGATCTCCAGGCCCAGGGTGCGGTGGATCTCCTGTGGCAGCAGGCTGCGCTGGAGGGTGAGCGCCGTCTCCCGCTCGCGCCGGTAGAGCCGGGCGTTGTCGATGGCCAGCGCGGTGCGGGCGACCAGTTCCTCGGCGAGCGCCACGTCGGCGTCGCTGAACGGCTCGGAGTTGCGCATCCGAATGAACTCGGAGCCGCCGAGCACCATGCCCCGGGCGGTGAGCGGCACCATCAGGTACGAGTGGATGCCCGCCGCGATGCCGGGCTCGACCCGGTCCTCGCTGGCGACCAGGCCGCGCAGCACCTCGGCGTCCACGTGGGCGCGCAGCAGGGGGCGTCCGCTGCGCAGGCACTGGGTGTAGCTGCGGTCGGGGGCGTACTCGGAGGTCTCGCCGACGGTGTCCACGGCGTGCGCGAGGCCCGACTCGTAGGACTCGCCGACGGCGACGGCACGCAGGGTGACCGTCCGGTCGGAGGGGATGGGGGTGGGTTCGGCGCCGCGCAGCACCGGTTCCAGCAGGTCGACGGTGGCGAAGTCGGCGAACCGGGGGACGACGGCCTCGATCAGCTCCTCCGCGGTGCGCTGGAGGTCGAGGGTGGTGCCGATCCGGGCCGTCGCCTCCGCGATGGTGGCGAGCCGCTCCTGGGCGCGGGCGGCGCGGGCCTCGGCCTGGAAGCGCTCGGTGACGTCGATGATCGAGGAACAGACGCCGAAGACCCGGCCGGTGGAGTCCTCCAGCCGGAAGTAGGAGGCGGACCAGGCGCGGTCGCGCTTGGGGTCCCCGGGCACCCGGCCGTGGGAGCGGGCGTCCACCACGGGCTTGCCGCTCCTGAGCACCTGCCTCATGGTCTGCTCGATCTCGACGCTGTTGATGCCCGGCAGCACCGCGGGTATCCGGCGGCCGAGGTGGGCGGCGACGGGGACGCCGTTCATCCGGGCGAGCGCCTCGTTGAGCCGGACGTAGCGCAGCTCGGTGTCGTACACGGCCATGCCGATCGGTGAGCGGTCGAAGACGCCGTCGAGGACGGCGAGGTCGGCCTCGACCGCCTGGAGGGCGCGGATGTCGGAGGCGGTGGCGAGCAGCAGCAGGGTGCCGGCCGGGCCGGCGATCGGGTAGGTGCGGAACTCCAGGTCGACCTTGTGGCCGTCGCGGTGGCGGACGGGGAAGACGCCGGACCAGCCGGTGGAGCCGCCCATGATGTGGGAGAACAGGGACAGCACCTCGGGGCGGTCGGTGCCGTCGGTGAGCAGCTGGGCGGCGTAGCTGCCGACGGCCTCCTCGGCGGAGTAGCCGAGCAGCGCCTCGGCGTCCTCGCTCCAGTGCAGGATCAGGCCGTCGCCCTGGAGCAGGGCCGTCGCGAGCGGGACGAGTCGGTGGCCTTCGGGGCGTACGGGGGTGCCGCCCGGTGCGGGGCCGGCGGCGGAGGTCACGTCCCACTCGTTTCCGTGCATGATCAGGCAGCACCCCGGTTCGGCTCGTGCCCGGCCGGGGGCCTCACGGTCCGTGTCGGCCGGGATTCTTCTCCAGACTGCACGGACATCGGCCGCCCGGCGACCCCTTGGTCAGGGGTCGTCCGGTCGCTCCGGTAGTACGGGAGTCATGGGCGTACCGGCCGCAGCGTACTCTCCAGAACGCCGGTCCACTGCCGGATCACCCCGGATCGTCGGACGCTGTCGTCGGTGAGCAGGTTGGCCAGGCCCAGCCCGCGGGCGAGGTCGAGGGTGGCCTGCACGGACTCGCGCACGCCGGGGCGGGTCTCGTCGGCGTCCAGGAACTCGACGGCGGCCCGGTGGGCCTCCCGGCCGACGTGCCCCTCCAGGGCGATGATCCGCTCGCGCAGCGGCTCCTCGGTGGCGGCGGCCGTCCACAGGTGCAGGGCGGCGCGGAACAGGGGACCGGTGTAGAGGCGCACGATCATGTCGACGACGGCCCGGGTGCGGTCGGGGCCGGCGGCCGGCAGCTCGTCCGTGTGGGCGCGGACGGCGGCCAGCCGCTCGGCGGTGACGTGTTCGACGGCCGCGGTGAACAGGTCCTCGCGGGTCGGGAAGTGGTGCTGGGCGGCACCCCGGGACACTCCGGCGCGCTCGGCGACCACCGTGACGGTGGAGCCGTGCCAGCCGAGCTCGGCCAGGCAGTTCACGGCCGCCGCGAGCAGCCGGGCCCGGGTGGCGCGGCTGCGGTCCTGCTGGGGGGTGCGGACGGCGGGGTGGCTGGTCATGGCTGGCGGCGGTTCCTGTTCCGGTGGGGGCTCGGCGGGCCGGTCGTGCCCGACGGGCCCGTCGCGGTCGGCGGGCCCGCCGTGCTCGGCGGGTCGATCCTCACAGACGGGCGCCGGTCTTCGGCCGCCGGGGGCCCGGCCGTTCAGCGGGAGGCCTCGGGGGCGGTGGGCGCGGCGGCTGCGGTCGCGGACGCCGCACGGCGCTCGGCCTCGCGGGCCCGCAGCTCGCGGCGGAGGATCTTGCCGGCCGCGGACTTGGGGACGGCCTCGACGAACTCCACCGCGCGGACCTTCTTGTACGGGGCCACCAGCCCGGCCACGAAGCCGGTGACGTCCTCCGCGCTCAGGCCGCTGCCCGGAGCACGGACCACGAAGGCCTTGGGGCACTCGGTGCCGTCGGCGTCCGGGACGCCGATCACGGCGGCGTCGACGATCTGCGGGTGGCCGAGCAGCACGGCCTCCAACTCGGCCGGGGCCACCTGGTGGCCCTTGTACTTGATCAGCTCCTTCACCCGGTCGACGATGTACAGGTACCCCCGGTCGTCGACGAAGCCGACGTCGCCGGTGTGCAGCCAGCCCTCGGAGTCGACCACCGCGGCGGTGTCGGAGGGCCGGCCGAAGTACCCCTTCATCACCTGCGGGCCCCGGATCAGCAGCTCGCCCGGCTCGCCGGGCCCGAGGTCCTCGCCGGCCCCGTCCAGGGCGGCGACCCGCAGCTCGGTGGAGGGAATCAGCCGCCCCACCGAGCCGGGCGAGGGGTCGCGCTCCAGCGGGGAGACCACATGGGTGACCGGGGACAGCTCGGTCATGCCGTAGCCCTGGAGCAGGTGCGGCAGGCCCAGGCGGCGGGCGCAGGCGGCGGCGAGCTCCGGATCCAGCGGAGCGGCCGCGCACAGCAGGTACTCGACGGAGGAGAGGTCGAAGCGGTCCACGACCGGGTGCCTGGCCAGGGCGAGCGCGATCGGCGGGGCGACCACCAGCGCCTGCACCCGCTGCTCCTCGATGGTGCGGCAGAACTGCTCCAGGTCGAAGCGGGGCAGCACCACCACGGTGGCGCCGCAGCGCAGCGGCTGGTTGAGCAGCGCGGTCAGGCCGTAGATGTGGAAGAAGGGCAGCACGGCTAGCACCCGCTCGCCCACGGCGGGCCGGTAGAGGGCGTCGCACTGGGCGAGGTTGGTGGCGATCGAGCGGTGGGTGAGCATCACCCCCTTGGGCAGTCCGGTGGTGCCGCTGGAGTAGGGCAGTACGGCGACGTCCCGGCCCGGGTCGATGGCGATCCCGGGGGCGGGGCCGGTGGTGGTCAGCAGGTCGGCGAGCGAGCGGTGGCCCTCCGCGCCGTCCAGGACGAGGATCTCGGCCAGTGGGCCGCCCTGCTCGGCGAGCAGGGCGGCGGCCTTGCTGGCGGTCGGCAGGAGCGGGGAGACGGTCACCAGCCAGCGGGCGCCGCTGTCGCCGAGCTGCCCGGCCAGGTCGGCGGGCGTGGCCATCGAGGACACCGTGGTCACGGTGGCGCCGGCCCGGGTGGCACCGTAGAAGGCCGTCGGGTAGCCAAGCGTGTTGGGGCTGAACAGGGCCACCACGTCGCCCTGGCGCACCCCGGCCGCGGCCAGTCCGGCGGCCACCCGCTCGACGCCGGCGGCGAGCCGCGCGTAGCTCACGCGCTCCCCGGTGACGCCGTCGATCAGGGCCGGCCGGTCACCGTACGCCGCCGCGCCGCCGAGCACCGCCTCATGGATCGGCAGGTCCACCGTCGGCACGTCCGGGAATTCGCTGCGGAACACCAAAGTAAGCCTCCAGAAAGGTAGTTGACGCATCGGCTGGCGCGGCGAAAGGTCGACCGAGGGTACGAACAGGAGCATACGGACCATGACGTCCGCCACTGCAAAGTTCGCCGAGATGTCCCTCTGGTGACCCACCGGGGGCACGCCGGGCGGGTGCGTCCGGTGGGTGCGTCCGGTGGGTCCGGTAGGTGCTTCCGGTGCGCCCTGGAAGGAGGCGGACTAGGCCGTGTCCTGCCGATCACTTGAGTCGTTGATACGACTATGGGGAGTAGGGGTGATCTGACTGACGGCCAGTGGGAGCGGCTTCGGCCGCTC
>NZ_JBFBIR010000019.1:0-141097 GCF_040685715.1 Kitasatospora sp. NPDC088264 | reverse complement strand
GCAACGCCAGTTGTTGTGGAGTCGTCGTTGAAATACCACTCTGGTCGTGCTGGATGTCTAACCTGGGTCCGTGATCCGGATCAGGGACAGTGTCTGGTGGGTAGTTTAACTGGGGCGGTTGCCTCCTAAAGAGTAACGGAGGCGCCCAAAGGTTCCCTCAGCCTGGTTGGCAATCAGGTGTTGAGTGTAAGTGCACAAGGGAGCTTGACTGTGAGACTGACGGGTCGAGCAGGTACGAAAGTAGGGACTAGTGATCCGGCGGTGGCTTGTGGAAGCGCCGTCGCTCAACGGATAAAAGGTACCCCGGGGATAACAGGCTGATCTTCCCCAAGAGTCCATATCGACGGGATGGTTTGGCACCTCGATGTCGGCTCGTCGCATCCTGGGGCTGGAGTAGGTCCCAAGGGTTGGGCTGTTCGCCCATTAAAGCGGTACGCGAGCTGGGTTTAGAACGTCGTGAGACAGTTCGGTCCCTATCCGCTGTGCGCGTAGGAGTGTTGAGAAGGGCTGTCCCTAGTACGAGAGGACCGGGACGGACGAACCTCTGGTGTGCCAGTTGTCCTGCCAAGGGCATGGCTGGTTGGCTACGTTCGGGAGGGATAACCGCTGAAAGCATCTAAGCGGGAAGCCTGCTTCGAGATGAGCACTCCCACCTCCTTGAGAGGGTAAGGCTCCCAGTAGACGACTGGGTTGATAGGCCGGATATGGAAGCCCTGTGAGGGGTGGAGTTGACCGGTACTAATAGGCCGAGGGCTTGTCCTCAGTTGCTCGCGTCCACTGTGTTGTTCTGAAACAACGACCCCAACCCGTTTGGTCACGGGGTTGGTGCGGTTGACAGTTTCATAGTGTTTCGGTGGTCATAGCGTGAGGGAAACGCCCGGTTACATTCCGAACCCGGAAGCTAAGCCTTACAGCGCCGATGGTACTGCAGGGGGGACCCTGTGGGAGAGTAGGACGCCGCCGAACAATCATTCCGAAAAGACCCCCTCCCGTCCGGGAGGGGGTCTTTTTGCGTTAACCTCTGCCAACACACGAACCAGAGTTTGTCGGAGAGGCGCGATCCGTTGCAGAACCTGACCCTTACCTGGCAGTCCGCCGGGGGCGCCGCGGTCGCTCTCTACGGCGGGGCGTACGCCGCCGCCAGGGTCCGGAAGCCGTCCTTGTCGGCGCTGTTGCGGGAGGCCGGCACGCTGCTGGCACTGTTCGCGCTCTGGCAGCTGGTGGGTCACCTCTCGGTGAGGAGCGGGGACCACGCGCTGGACCGGGCGGATTGGATCCACCGCACCGAGTCGGCGATCGGTCTACCGGACGAGGCGTCCTGGCAGTCGGCCGTCACGCCGTACCCGGTGCTGGTGAGGCTCGCGAACTACTACTACGCGGCGATGCACTTCGCGGTGATGCTGGCGGTGCTGCTCTGGGTGTTCGTGCGGCACCGGGAGCGGTACGCGTGGGTGCGGAACACGGTGGTGATCACCACGGCGGTGTGTCTGCTGGTGCAGTTCATCCCGGTGGCGCCGCCCCGGATGCTGCCGCAGCACGGGTTCGTCGACGTGGCCGCCGAGTACGGGCAGTCGGTGTACGGGGGCGCGGTGGGCGGTGTGGTGGTGGCCGACCAGCTGTCGGCGATGCCCTCGGTGCACGTCGCGTGGTGCGTGCTGGCGGCGGTCGCGGTGGTGCGGGTCTCGCGGAGCCCGCTGCGGTGGGCGATGGTGCTGCACCCGGTGCTGACCGTCGCGGTGGTCGTGGTGACCGCGAACCACTTCTGGGCGGACGGCATCGTCGCCGTCGTGATCCTGCTGTTCGCGTACGCCGCCCAGGCCCTGGTGGCACGTCGCCGGGGTCGGGCCTCCGTCGACACGGAGGTCCGACCCCGGCGCGCGACGGCGGATCAGCCGCAGCGGGTCACTTGACGGGCAGGGCGATCCTGCCCCAGGAGCCGTTGCTGAGCGCGGAGGTGGCCCAGTACCAGGCGGTGAGCCCGGAGACGGCCGCGATCCAGCCGGCGAACTTGGCGAGGCCGCTGTAGCCGCCGAAGGCGGCGATGGCGTTCAGCAGCAGGGACAGCGTCAGCAGGCCGTAGACGGCGCGGCTGAACAGGCCAGCGCCCCAGCTGGCGGCGGTCAGGGTGAGGGCGAGCAGGGCCCAGAGCAGGAGGAACAGGCCGGCGGCGTTCTTGCCCGCCCCGCCGGCCGCCGACCAGGTCGCCCAGAAGGCGCCGAGGCTGGTGAAGGCCGTTCCGGTGAAGCCCTCGCCGCCGCGGAGCTGCCACAGGCCCGCGATGAAGAGGGTGACTCCGCCGACCAGGTGGGCGAGATGTGCCGCGTCCCCGACCCCGGTGCCGCTCAGGACGCCGGTGGAGAGCAGGCCGTAGGCGAGCAGTGTGAGGCCGAGTGCGAGGTAGCCGAGGTTACCCGCGTCGGCTCCGGTGGAGCGGGCGTTCGTTGCCCCGGTAGCTTCGTTGCTCACCGGAGGCTCCTTTCACTTTGGGCGCGCGCAGGGCGCAGTCAACGCAGTGGTGTGGTCCGATGAGGTGGATGCGCGCGACCGCGCCGAGGGCGCACGGCTGGAGCGTGCGCGGGCTGCGGTCAGAAGTGATGGGCCGGCGGAAGAGCCGCCGGTCGTGTCCCCGCCGGGGGATTCCCCGGTGAGATCGGTGTACCCGGCCGTACTCGCTTGTACCCTTGTGAATATAACAATTTGTGACGATGTCAGTTGTGGAACGCTCAGGGCCGACCGGGACACCGGGGGCTGACCGAGAGACGGCGTCGGCTCACGAGGTGCGCTGGGTCGGCACCCGCAGGGTCAGGATGGCCATGTCGTCGGACGGCGGTTCCGGGGCGAAGCGCTCGACGGCGCGCTGCACCCGCATCGCGACCGCCCCGGCGGTCAGGCCGGTACAGCCCGTGAGCACCTCGGCAAGGCCGTCGTCGCCCAGCATCCGGCTGCCCTCGCGGCGTTCGGTGACGCCGTCGGTGACGCACAGCAGGACCTCGCCGGGGGAGAGCACCAGGCGCTCGGCGGTGAGGTCGAGGTCCTCCATGACGCCGAGCAGCGGCTGCGGGGTGGCGGCCCGGTCGACCTGGCCGTCGGTGCGCAGCCGGAGCGGCAGCGGGTGGCCGGCGCAGACCAGGGACAGCTCGGTGCTGCCGTCCGGGCGGGGCGTCAGCTCGCCGTAGAGCAGGGTGAGGAAGCGGCTGCGCGAACCCTCGTCCAGGATGGCCGCGTTGAGGCGGCGGAGCACCTGCGGTGCGTCCAGGCCCTCGCGGGCGAGCAGGCGCAGCGAGTGCCGGGCGAGGCCGGTGACCGAGGCGGCCTCGGGGCCGGTGCCGCAGACATCGCCGATCGCGAAGCCGTAGGTGCCCTCGCGAATGGTGAACAGGTCGTAGAAGTCGCCGCCGACCTCGTTGCCCTCGCCGGCGGCCTGGTAGTAGACGTCGACCTCGACGCCCGGGATCTCGGGCAGGTCCGGCGGGAGCAGGCTGCGTTGCAGGGCCTGGCTGGTGGCGGTGCGCTCGGAGTAGAGGCGGGAGTTGTCGAGTGCGAGGGCGGCCCGGCGGGAGAGGTCCTCGGCGAGTTCGAGGATCTCCTGGCGGAACCGGACGCCGGCCGGGACGCCGAGCGCGAGCAGCCCGATGACCCGGTTGCGGGCGGTCAGCGGCAGGACGACGGTCTCGCCGAGCAGTCCGGCGAGTTCGGGGCTGTCGGTGAGGCCGCCGGCGGCGGCGGTCTCGGCGGGCGCCGACCAGAAGCGGACGCCGTGGGTCGGGCCGGCGTCGGGGGCCGGGGTCTTGTCGAGCAGGTCGCGCAGCGGGTCGATCCGGTCCTCGTCCTCGTGCAGGACGAAGGCGAGGCCGGCCGCGGCGCGGTGGTCGCCCTTGGTGTAGACGGCGCACCAGGAGGCGAGGGTGGGGACGGCCATCTGGGCCATCAGGGCGAGGGTCTGCTCGTGTTCGAGGGTGCCGGCGAGCAGGTCGGAGGCCTCGACGAGGAAGGACAGCGAGCCCCGGCGGAGTCGTTCGAGCTCGGTCAGCCGGGTGCTCTCGACGGCGAGGGCGACCCGGTCGGCGGCGAACTGCAGCCGCAGGGCGTCCTCGTTGTCGTAGCGGCCGGGCGCGGCGGTGGCGATGCCGAGCGAGCCGATCAGCCGGCCCTCGACCTTGAGCGGGACGGTGACCAGGGAACGCATGCCGCTGCCGGTGAGCAGAGGCAGGCCGGTCGGGCGGGCGGTGAGGTCCTCGTGGACGGAGGGCAGCCGGGCGGAGTCGTAGCGGCTGCCGGTGTCGACCGGGAAGCGGGTGTGCCGACGGTGTCCGGAGGTGAAGCCGGTGGCGGCGCGGACCTCGAACTCGGTCTCGTCGTCGGTGGTCAGCAGCAGGTACGCGGCGTCGGCGTCGAGCAGGTCGCGGGCGCGTTCGACGGTGCGCTGGAGCAGGGTGTCGAGGTCGTCGGTGGCGACCGGGCCGGCCAGCAGGTCGAGTCGGGGGCCGGTCGGGTCGGAGCGCTCGCCGGGCAGGGCTCGGGCGGGGGAGCGGAGCACCGCGCGGTCGGGTTCGAGGACGAGCAGGCAGAGGGTGGAGGGGACGCCCTCGGTGTCGCGCACGCGGACCTGGACGCCGTACACCTCGACCTCGTGGCCGTCCGCGCGGCGGACGGCGTAGCCGCCCTCCCAGCGGGCCAGTCGCAGGGTGTCGGCGAGGCCGAGGCCGCGGCCGGCGGACTGCGGCCAGACGGCGAGGTCGGCCCAGGGGCGGCCGAGGACGGTGGTGGCGGGGTACTGGAAGAGCGCCTCGGCGTCCGGGTTCCAGGCGAGGACGCGGCCGTCCTCGTCGAGCTGGACGACGGCGACGTGCACCGGGCCGGGGCCGCTGGGCAGGTCGCTGCCGGGGGTCGCGGGGACGGCGTAGCGGGTGCCGGCCACGGGGGCGGGCAGGGCGAGCCGGAACCAGACGGTCTTGCGCCCGGCCGCGTACTCGACGCCCCAGCGCTCGGCGAGGGCGGAGCACATCAGCAGGCCGCGGCCGCCCTCGCCGTCGGGGTCGGCGTAGCGGTCGGAGGAGGTGACGGGGCCGTCGCCGAGGGAGGGCAGGCCGCGTTCGGGGTGGTGGTCGGTGACTTCGATCCGGACGGTGCCCTCCTCGCGCAGGCAGCACACCTCGGCGGCGGTGCCGGCGTGGACGACGGCGTTGGTGACCAGTTCGCTGACCAGGACGACGGCGTCGTCGACGACCTCGGGCAGACCCCAGCCGAGCAGCGCGTCCCGTACGAAGCCCCGGGCGGCGGCTGCGGACCGGCCGTCGGGGGCGAAGGTGGCGGCTGCGCGCGCGGTGACCACGTTGCCACTTCTCCTCTGCTGCTCTGGCCTTGACTGTCCGGGGCGTGGCGCCGACTCCCGGTGCGTGCCGCCGGGGTGGCGGCGCTGGGTCGGGTCATGGCCCGGTGCAGCGCTCCACCCTACTTTCCGCTTGGTTCCCCGTGGGGGCGGGGCGTTGAAACAGGCACCTGAGAGTGATTCTGCCCACCTGTTTCGGACGGTCGGCTACCAACCGGGCGCAACCGGCCGTATACCCGGCGCCGGTGCTGCCAGACTGGGGGGTCCGCGACGGCCGGTCGGAGCAGTACGGTCGATGCGGGTGCCGGTGTGCCGCGTGGGGCGCCGGTACGCAGCCCGACCGGGCCGGTGCCCCGGTGCGTGCCGTACCGGCACGGACGGTCACCGGAAAGTTCACGATGTGGGAGGGGCCCGTTGAGTTCGGCCACCAAGGACGCAACCGGTACGACGCCGCCCGTTCCGCGCGGTGGGCGGTCCGGGACCGCGCCGCGGAACGCGGCCGGCCGGCGAGTGAGCCACAACCGGGGGGCGGAGCCGGCCGAACTGCGGAAGCTGTTGGCCGCGCTGACCGCGATGCGGGACGGCAACTTCCGCCGCCGGCTGACGGTTCCGGGGGACGGGCCGCTGGCGGAGATCGCCGCGGTGTTCAACGAGGTCGCCGAGCGCAATCAGCACCTGACCGGAGAACTGGCCCGGGTGCGGCGGGCGGTGGGCCGCGAGGGCCGGCTGAACGAGCGGCTGGAGACCGGCGCGGGCGAGGGCGCCTGGATGGCGGCCGTCGACAACTGCAACGCGCTGATCGACGATCTGGCCCGTCCGATGGCCGAGGTGGGCCGGGTGCTCTCGTCGATCGCCGAGGGCGACCTGGACCAGAAGATGGAGCTGCGCTCGCTGCACAGCAACGGGGTGAGCCACCCGCTGCGCGGCGAGTACCTCAAGATCGGCCGGACCGTCAACGGGCTGGTGGACCAGCTCTCGGAGTTCACCGACGAGGTGACCCGGGTGGCCCGCGAGGTGGGTACCGAGGGCAAGCTGGGCGGCCAGGCCAAGGTCCGCAGTGTGTCCGGCAGTTGGAAGGACCTGGCGGATTCGGTCAACACCATGGCCGGCCGGCTGACCGCGCAGGTGCGCAACATCGCCCAGGTGACCACCGCGGTGGCCAAGGGCGACCTGTCCCGCAAGGTCACCGTCGAGGTGGCCGGCGAGATGCTGGAGCTGAAGAACACCGTCAACACGATGGTGGACCAGCTGAACGGGTTCGCCGCCCAGGTCACCGGGGTGGCCAGGGACGTGGGCACCGAGGGCCGGCTCGGCGGCCAGGCGCAGGTGCCGGGCGTGGCCGGGGTCTGGCGGGACCTGACCGACTCGGTGAACTTCATGGCCGACAACCTGACCGGCCAGGTGCGCAACATCGCCCAGGTGACCACGGCGGTGGCGCGCGGGGACCTCTCGCAGAAGATCGAGGTGGACGCGCGCGGCGAGATGCTGGAGCTGAAGAACACCATCAACACGATGGTCGACCAGCTCTCCGGCTTCGCCGAACAGGTGACCAGGGTGGCCCGCCAGGTGGGCACCGAGGGGCGGCTCGGCGGCCAGGCGCAGGTGCCCGGGGCGGCCGGGGTGTGGCGCGACCTGACCGACAACGTCAACTTCATGGCGAACAACCTCACCGATCAGGTGCGCAACATCGCGCAGGTGACGACCGCGGTCGCCAAGGGCGACCTGTCGCAGAAGATCCAGGTGGACGCGCGCGGGGAGATCCTGGAGCTGAAGAACACCATCAACACGATGGTGGACCAGCTGGGCGCCTTCGCCGACGAGGTCACCAGGGTGGCCCGGGACGTCGGCACCGAGGGCATCCTCGGCGGTCAGGCGAGCGTGCCCGGGGTGTCCGGGACGTGGAAGGACCTGACCAACAGCGTCAACCTGATGGCCAACAACCTGACCAGCCAGGTCCGCAACATCGCCGAGGTGACCACGGCGGTGGCGCGCGGCGACGTGTCGAAGAAGATCACCGTCGACGCCCGGGGCGAGATCCTGGAGCTGGTGACGACCGTCAACACCATGGTCGACCAGCTGTCGGCGTTCGCCGACGAGGTGACCCGGGTCGCCCGCGAGGTGGGCACCGAGGGGATCCTGGGCGGCCAGGCGCGGGTGCGCGGGGTGTCGGGGATCTGGAAGGACCTGACCGACAACGTCAACTTCATGGCCTCCAACCTGACCGGGCAGGTCCGCAACATCGCCGAGGTCGCCACCGCGGTGGCCCGCGGCGACCTGTCCAAGAAGATCACCATCGAGGCGCAGGGCGAGGTCGCCGCCCTCGCCGGGACCTTGAACACCATGGTCGACCAGCTCTCCTCCTTCGCGGTGGAGGTGACCAGGGTGGCCCGCGAGGTCGGCACCGACGGCACCCTGGGCGGTCAGGCGAGCGTGCCGGGCGTGGCCGGCATCTGGAAGGACCTGACCGACAACGTCAACCTGATGGCCAACAACCTCACCGGCCAGGTCCGCAACATCGCGCTGGTGATCACGGCGGTGGCCCGCGGCGACCTCTCGCAGAAGATCGACGTCGACGCGCGCGGCGAGATCCTCCAGCTCAAGACCAGCATCAACACCATGGTCGACCAGCTGTCGGCGTTCGCCGACGAGGTCACCCGGGTCGCCCGCGAGGTGGGCACCGACGGGCGGCTCGGCGGTCAGGCCCGGGTACCCGGCGTGGACGGCACCTGGCAGGACCTCACCGAATCGGTGAACGAACTGGCCAACAACCTGACCCGGCAGGTGCGCGCGATCGCCCAGGTCGCCACCGCCGTGACCAGGGGCGACCTGAGCCTGCGGATCGACGTGGACGCCGCGGGGGAGCTCGACGAGCTCAAGGACAACATCAACCAGATGATCGCCAACCTGCGCGAGACCACCCGCACCAACCAGGAGCAGGACTGGCTCAAGACCAACCTGGCGCGGATCTCCGGCCTGCTCCAGGGCCGCCGGGACCTGGAGGCCGTCGCCTCGCTGATCATGACCGAGCTGACCCCGGTGGTCTCCGCCCAGCACGGCGCCTTCTTCCTCGCCCAGCCGGCCGGCCGCACCGCCGAGCTGATCACCGAGGACGACGACGAGAACGACACCGTCCTGCGGCTGATCGGCAGTTACGGCTACCAGCGGCGCGCGATGCCGACCACCTTCCGGCCCGGCGAGTCGCTGATCGGGCAGGCCGCGGTGGAGAAGCGGGCGATCATCCTCAAGGAGGCGCCGCCCGGATACCTCAAGATCGCCTCCGGCCTCGGCGAGGCCTCGCCGGCCCACATCGTGGTGCTGCCGGTGCTGTTCGAGGGCCGGCTGCTGGGCGTGATCGAGCTGGCCACCTTCAGCTCCTTCACCACCGTCGCGCTGGACTTCCTCAACCAGATCGCCGACCTGATCGGCGTCACCGTCAACACCATCAGCGTCAACACCAAGACCGAGGGCCTGCTGCTGGAGTCCCAGCGGCTCACCGCCGAACTCTCGATGCGATCCGCCGAGTTGGAGGCGCGCCAGGAGGAACTGGAGCGCACCAACGAGGAGTTGCAGGAGAAGGCCGAGCAACTCGCCCAGCAGAACCGCGACATCGAGATCAAGAACAGCGAGATCGAGGAGGCCCGGCAGGTCCTGGAGGAGCGCGCCGAGCAGCTCGCCCTGGCCTCCCGGTACAAGAGCGAGTTCCTCGCCAACATGTCGCACGAGCTGCGCACCCCGCTCAACTCGCTGCTGATCCTGGCCAAGCTGCTCTCCGACAACAACGAGGGCAACCTCTCGCCCAAGCAGGTCGAGTTCGCCGACACCATCCACGGCGCCGGATCCGACCTGCTCCAGCTGATCAACGACATCCTCGACCTCTCCAAGGTCGAGGCCGGCAAGATGGACGTCCGCCCGGCCCGGATCGCCCTGGTCCAGCTGGTCGACTACGTCGAGGCCACCTTCCAGCCGGTCGCGCTGGACAAGAACCTGGACTTCGCCGTCCGGGTCTCGCCCGCCCTGCCGGTCACCCTGCACACCGACGAGCAGCGGCTCCAGCAGGTGCTGCGCAACCTGATCTCCAACGCCGTCAAGTTCACCGACGCCGGCGCGGTCGACTTCTCGATCTCCCCGGCAGGTGCGGAGGTCCCGCAGCACGTGCGCGAGCGGCTGCTGGAGTCCGGCTCGATCAAGGACCCGGACGACGAACTGATCGCCTTCGCGGTCTCCGACACCGGCATCGGCATCCCCGGCAACAAGCTGCGGGAGATCTTCGAGGCGTTCAAGCAGGCCGACGGCACCACCAGCCGCAAGTACGGCGGCACCGGGCTCGGCCTGTCGATCAGCCGCGAGATCGCGCGGCTGCTGGGCGGCGAGATCCACGCCGAGAGCGAGCTGGGCAAGGGCTCCACGTTCACGCTCTACCTGCCGCTGCGCACCGAGGCCCCGGACCCGACCCAGGTCGAGCGCCCGGTCGTGTCGAGCGTCCCGGCGCTGCGCGCCTCCGTCGGCGTGACCCCGATCGGGGTGCCCGTGCCGGTCGGCGAGAACCCGGCCGACCACTGGGCCCAGGAGGTCCGCGAGCTGGCCGAGGAGCGCCGCCGCGGCGCGGTGGAGCGCCGGCGCAGCGCCTCCCTGGAAGCCGCCGCCGGGACCCGCCCGGTGGAGCCCGCGCCGCCCCGCCCCAGCCGCAGCGACGTGCGTTTCGACGGCCAGCAGGTGCTGATCGTGGATGACGACGTCCGCAACGTGTTCGCCCTCACCAGCGTGCTGGAACAGCACGGCCTGACCGTCCTGTACGCCGAGAACGGGCGCGAGGGCATCGAGATGCTGGAGCAGCACGAGAACGTGGCGCTGGTCCTGATGGACATCATGATGCCGGAGATGGACGGCTACGCGACCACCGAGGCGATCCGCCGGATGCCCCAGTTCGCCGGCCTGCCGATCATCGCGCTGACCGCCAAGGCGATGAAGGGCGACCGCGAGAAGTCGCTGGAGGCGGGCGCCACCGACCACATCACCAAGCCGGTGGAGACCGACCACCTGCTGGCGGTGATGCGCGAGTGGCTGCGGGCGGACCGCGCGTAGCGCCAGGGGAGGGCGCGAACTCCGGGGCGGGCTCCGGAGTTCGCGCCGTCCGGTGGGCCGGTTTGCTGGCGGTCGGGCCCGGGAACCGGGTAGGGTCACCGATCGTTGCGAACAGTGACCGGACGGCGACACATTGCTGAGCGTGCGCCGGAGCACTGGGCGCGCGCCGCTCCGGATCGGGTCACGACGGAGCGATGTGCCGGGCGAGGGGGTGCGGCTAGCATGACCGGGGTAGCGGTGGGCAGTACGCGAGTGCCATCACCGGGCGGCAGGCAGGCGACAGGAGGGCGAGCCCTGATGCAGAAGGCGAAGATCCTCCTGGTCGACGACCGACCGGAGAACCTGCTGGCGCTGGAGGCGATCCTCTCCGCGCTGGACCAGACGCTGGTGCGCGCCGTCTCCGGCGAGGAGGCGCTCAAGGCGCTGCTCACCGACGACTTCGCGGTGATCCTGCTGGACGTCCAGATGCCCGGGATGGACGGCTTCGAGACGGCCGCCCACATCAAGCGCCGCGAGCGCACCCGGGACATCCCGATCATCTTCCTGACCGCGATCAACCACGGCCCGCACCACACCTTCCGCGGCTACGCGGCCGGCGCCGTGGACTACATCTCCAAGCCGTTCGACCCGTGGGTGCTGCGCGCCAAGGTCTCGGTCTTCGTCGACCTGTACGTGAAGAACTGCCAGCTGAAGGAGCAGGCCGCGCTGCTGCGGCTGCAACTGGAGGCGGGCGGCGGCGAGCCGCCCCTCGGCGGGGCGCTGCTGGGCGAGCTGTCCGCGCGGCTGGCGGCGGTCGAGGAGCAGGCGGAGGCGCTGGGCAAGCAGTTGGACGGCGTCGAGGACGCCGGGGTGGCGGCCACCGCGGCGCACCTGGAGCGCAAGCTGGCGGGGCTGCGCCGGGCCCTGGACGCGCTCCGGCCGGGAACCGCGTAACCGATCGCCGGGGTTCACTCCTGCGGGTGAATTTCCGACGCGGCCGGGTGAAACCGGGTCAGCGTGACGGTGTGTCTGCGACACGTCCCCGAGCCCCGGCTCGGGCACATGTGCACTGGTGGCCCACCCCGGTAGGCTGCTGACCCATGGCCACTCGTACGCCCGGAAGCGCGGCACGCAACCCGAGTCCGGGACCGTCCAAGAAGGCCGCGGCGAAGGCCCCGGGCAAGCCGCCCGCGAAGAAGGCGGCGGCCAAGAAGGCGGCCCCGGCGAAGAAGGCGGCGGCCAAACCGGCCCCGCCGTCCCCGCCGCCGCCCAAGCCGATACTCTTCCGGGCCGTCCGGGCCGTCTGGCTCGGCGTGGCGAACAGCATCGCCGCGATCTTCCGGGGCTTCGGCGACGGGGCCAAGAACCTCCACCCCGCCCACCGCAAGGACGGGCTGGGCCTGCTGCTGTTCGCACTCGCGCTGGTGACTGCCGCCGGCACCTGGTTCAGCCCGCAGGGCTGGCTGGGCGAGGCGGCCACCGCCGTGGTGTCCGGGCTGTTCGGGCGGCTCGACGTGCTGGTGCCGTTCCTGCTGGCCGGGATCGCGGTCCGGCTCTGGCGCCACCCGGAGCTGCCGGAGGCCAACGGCCGGATCATGATCGGCCTGAGCGCGCTGCTGGTCGGCGTCCTCGGCCTGGTGCACATCGGCTGCGGCGCGCCCATGATGGGCAGCGGCGCCTCGCGGATACGGGCGGCCGGCGGGATCATCGGCTGGGCCGTGTCCACCCCGATGATGGCCGCCGCCGGGCCGGCGCTGGCCGTGCCGCTGCTCCTGCTGCTGTCCTTCTTCGGCCTGCTGGTGGTCACCGCCACCCCGGTCAACCGCATCCCCGAGCGGCTGCGGTCGGCCGGCGTGCGGCTCGGCGTGGTGGAGCCCGGGCCGGAGGACGAGCTGCGCGAGGGGCGTACGCCGGAGCGCGACCTGTCCACCGAGCCGCCCGAGGACGCGGACCCCTCCGCGCTGCCGTTCACCGTGGGCAGCGAGGACCCGGGCGACGAGGTGGCGGCCCGCCGTCGGCGCCGCCGCCGCAAGCCGGCGGACGACGAGGACCAGCCCGATGCCGTCCGGGTGTCCCTGGACAAGGAGCCGCTGGACCCGTACGCCACCCGCGACCTCGCCGCCGGCGCCGCCGCCGACCTGGACGGGGCACTCGTCTACGGCGTGCCCGCCTCCTCGGCGGTGGCGAACATGATGCACCAGGTGCAGGACCGCACCGTCCCGCCGGAGGAGGCCGCCGTCCCGGCCGCCCGCAGCGCGGGCCCGGGCGCGCCCGAGGAGCACGGCCCGGCGCCGGTGCGGATGGAGCAGCTCCAGCTGGCCGGCGACGTCACCTACGCGCTGCCCCCGCTCGACCTGCTGGAGCGCGGCGGCCCGGCCAAGGCCCGCAGCGCCCTCAACGACGAGGTGGTGGCCCAGCTCAGCAGCACCTTCACCGAGTTCAAGGTGGACGCCAGGGTCACCGGTTTCACCCGGGGCCCGACGGTGACCCGCTACGAGGTCGAGCTCGGCCCGGCCGTCAAGGTGGAGCGGATCACCGCGCTCGCCAAGAACATCGCGTACGCGGTGGCCAGCGCCGACGTGCGGATCATCAGCCCGATCCCGGGCAAGTCCGCGGTCGGCATCGAGATCCCCAACCGGGACCGCGAGATGGTCAACCTCGGCGACCTGCTGCGCTCGCGCACGGCCGCCGAGGACACCCACCCGATGGTCGTCGGCATGGGCAAGGACGTCGAGGGCCAGACCGTGATGGCCAACCTCGCCAAGATGCCGCACATCCTGGTGGCCGGCGCGACCGGCGCGGGCAAGTCGTCCTGCATCAACTGCCTGATCACCTCGATCCTGGCCCGGGCCACCCCGGACGAGGTGCGGATGGTGCTGGTCGACCCCAAGCGGGTCGAACTGACCGCGTACGAGGGCATCCCGCACCTGATCACGCCGATCATCACCAATCCGAAGAAGGCCGCCGAGGCCCTCCAGTGGGTGGTCCGCGAGATGGACCTGCGCTACGACGACCTCGCGGCGTTCGGCTTCCGGCACGTGGACGACTTCAACGCGGCGGTGAAGGCCGGCACGGTCACCCCGCCGCCGGGCAGCGAGCGCGAGCTGACCCCGTACCCGTACCTGCTGGTGATCGTCGACGAGCTGGCCGACCTGATGATGGTGGCGCCGCGCGACGTCGAGGACTCGGTGGTCCGGATCACCCAGCTGGCCCGCGCGGCCGGCATCCACCTGGTGCTGGCCACCCAGCGGCCCTCGGTGGACGTGGTCACCGGTCTGATCAAGGCCAACGTGCCGTCCCGGCTGGCCTTCGCGACCTCCGCGATGGCCGACTCCCGGGTCATCCTGGACCAGCCCGGTGCGGAGAAGCTGATCGGCAAGGGCGACGCGCTGTTCCTGCCGATGGGCGCCGGCAAGCCGATCCGCCTCCAGGGCGCGTTCGTCACCGAGGCGGAGATCGCCGCGGTGGTGCAGCACTGCAAGGACCAGCTGACCGCCGTCTACCGGGACGACGTGACGGTCGGCGGCGGGGCCAAGAAGGAGATCGACGAGGAGATCGGCGACGACCTGGACCTGCTGATCCAGGCGGCCGAGCTGGTGGTCTCCACCCAGTTCGGCTCGACCTCGATGCTCCAGCGCAAGCTCCGGGTCGGCTTCGCCAAGGCGGGGCGGCTGATGGACCTGATGGAGTCGCGCGGGATCGTCGGGCCGAGCGAGGGTTCCAAGGCCCGCGACGTCCTGGTGAAGCCGGACGAGCTGGACGGGGTGCTGGTCGGCCTGCGCGGTTGACGACCCGCGCCCGCGGCGAGTGTTCACTCGTTCGGAGGAGGGTAGGCGCGTGCAGGGGAACCGAACGTCCGTACGCCGCGTCACAGGCCGGAAAGCGAACCCCCCGGGTTCCCCGTGCGGGCCCGCTGACGGCCGTTCAGCGGGGTGCCGGGCCCCCGTCGGGGCGGGCGCGCGCATTCGGGCCTGTTCCGCTTGAGAAACGATCCGCCCGCGCCCCTAGACTGTTCCCCAGCAGGTGGCCATCCGCTCGAAAGGCGTGCCCCGTGACCATCGGCAAGTCCCCCGACCGCGAGAACGCCCCGTCGTCCGTCGAGTCGACCGACGACGCGGTGCAGGCGGCCGATGCCCCGAGCATCGGCCGGGTGCTGTCCACCGCCCGGATCGAGGCCGGGCTCACGGTGGACCAGGTGAGTACGGCGACCCGGGTCCGGGTGCCGATCGTCCATGCCATCGAGGAGGACGACTTCGGCCGCTGCGGCGGCGACTTCTACGCCCGCGGGCACATCCGCGCGATCGCCCGCGAGGTCGGCGTCGACGGCGAGGCCCTGATCGCCCGGTACGACGCCGCGCACGGCGGCTCGCCCGCCTCCAAGCGGCCGACCCAGCTGATCGACAGCGGCCCGATCAAGGTGCCCGGCCGCGGCCGGCCGAACTGGGCGGCGGCCATGGTCGCCGCGATCGTCGTGGTGGTCGTCCTGATCGGCTTCAACCTGGTCAGCGGCAAGGACGGCCACACCGGCACCGGCTCCGCCAGCGCGCCGCTGCCCAGCGGCTCCGGCACCGGCTCGGTCGCCTCCGTGCCCTCGCCCACCGTGCAGCCGCCGGCGCCCGTGCCGAGTGCGGCCGCGATCGCCGCCGTCCCGGCTGACAAGGTCACCGTGAAGCTGGTCGCCGAGGGCAGCACCAGCTGGGTGTCCGCGGTGGACGGCAGCGGGAAGTCGCTGTTCCAGAACAACATCAGCGACGGCCAGGACCAGACCTTCACCGACGCCAAGCAGATCAAGCTGGTGCTCGGAAACGGCGGGGCCGTGCACGCGTACGTCAACGGCAAGGACCTCGGCCTCCTCGGCAAGGACGGCCAGGTGGTGCACGTCACGTACACCCCCGGCGATCCGCAGGCGGGCTGACCACAGGCCTGCGGAGGCCCTGGAGAGCGGCCCTGCGGCCTGGCGAAGATCTGGTAATCCGAGGCGCGCGGCCTCCGGGGCGAACGGCACCGGAGGCCGCGCGTTAATCTTGGCCCTATGCCTGAACGCCGTACTGTCGCCCTTGTCACGCTCGGATGTGCCCGCAACGAGGTGGACTCCGAGGAACTCGCCGGGCGACTGGAAGCCGACGGCTGGTTGCTCGTCGACGACGCCGCCGAAGCGGACGTCGCCGTCGTCAACACCTGCGGCTTCGTCGAGGCCGCCAAGAAGGACTCCGTGGACGCCCTGCTGGAGGCCAACGACCTCAAGGGGCACGGCCGCACCCAGGCCGTCGTCGCGGTCGGCTGCATGGCCGAGCGGTACGGCAAGGAGCTCGCCGACGCCCTGCCCGAGGCCGACGGCGTGCTCGGCTTCGACGACTACTCCGACATCTCCGACCGCCTCCAGACCATCCTCTCCGGCGGCCACCACGCCCCGCACCTCCCGCGCGACCGCCGCAAGCTGCTGCCGATCAGCCCGGCCGAGCGGCAGTCCGCCGCCGAGGCCGTCGCGCTGCCCGGCCACGGCGCCGCCGAGACCCCGGCCGAGCCGATCGCCGACCTGCCCGAGGGCCTCGCCCCGGCCTCCGGCCCGCGCACCCTGCGCAAGCGGCTCGACGACAACCCGGTCGCCTCGGTCAAGCTCGCCTCCGGTTGCGACCGGCGGTGCTCCTTCTGCGCCATCCCGGCGTTCCGCGGCTCCTTCATCTCCCGCCGCCCCTCCGACGTGCTGCACGAGGCCCAGTGGCTGGCCGAGCAGGGCGTGCGCGAGGTCGTCCTGGTGAGCGAGAACAACACCTCGTACGGCAAGGACCTCGGCGACATCCGGCTGCTGGAGACGCTGCTCGGCGAGATCTCCGCGCTCGAGGGCGTCGAGCGGGTCCGGGTCTCCTACCTGCAGCCCGCCGAGATGCGCCCCGGGCTGATCGACGCGATGACCGGGACCACGGACGTGGTGCCCTACTTCGACCTGTCCTTCCAGCACTCGGCGCCCGCCGTGCTGCGCCGGATGCGCCGCTTCGGCTCCACCGACCAGTTCCTGGACCTGCTGAAGACCATCCGCGACCGGGCCCCGCAGGCCGGCGCCCGGTCCAACTTCATCGTCGGCTTCCCCGGCGAGACCGAGGCGGACTTCGCCGAGCTGGAGCGCTTCGTCACGCACGCCGGGCTGGACGCGATCGGCGTCTTCGGCTACTCCGACGAGGACGGCACCGAGGCCGCGACCTACGACGGCAAGCTGTCCGAGGACGTGATCGCCGACCGGCTGAACCGGCTCAGCCGGCTGGCCGAGGAGATGACCGCCCAGCGGGCCGAGCAGCGCGTCGGCACCGAGGTCGAGGTCCTGATCGAGTCCATCGAGGACGGCGTGGTCGAGGGCCGGGCCGCCCACCAGGCCCCCGAGACCGACGGCCTGACCACCCTCACCGGCGTCGAGGACCCGCAGATCGGCCAGTTCCACCGGGCCAAGGTGGTCGCCAGCGAGGGCGTCGACCTGATCGCCGAGGCGCTGGAGCCGGTCCGGGTCCGTCAGGCCCCGGGAGCCGGGGAATGACCAAGGGGCCCGGCGCCCCGGCCGCGGCCCATCCGGGCAGACCGCCGGCCGCGGTGCCGCCGGCGCCGGCTGTCTGGAACATCGCCAACATGCTCACGATGCTCCGGCTGCTGCTGGTGCCGGTCTTCGTGTCGCTGCTGTTCGCCGACGGCGGGCACGACCCCAAGTGGCGCTCGGTCGCCTGGGCGTCGTTCGCCATCGCGATGATCACCGACCTGTTCGACGGCGAGCTGGCCCGGCGCAAGGGCCTGGTCACCGACTTCGGGAAGATCGCCGACCCGATCGCCGACAAGGCGATCATGGGCTCGGCGCTGATCGGCCTCTCGCTGCTCGGCGACCTGCCCTGGTGGGTCACCGCGGTGATCCTGGCCCGCGAACTCGGCATCACCCTGATGCGTTTCTGGGTGATCCGCTACGGCGTCATCCCGGCCAGCCGGGGCGGCAAGATCAAGACGCTGACCCAGGGCATCGCGGTCGGCATGTACGTGCTGGAGCTGACCGGCTGGCTGGCCACCGCCCGGGCCGTGCTGATGGCCCTGGCGGTACTGCTGACCATCGGCACCGCGCTGGACTACGTCGGACAGGCGCTGCGCATGCGCCGCGAGGGACTGGCCGCGGAGCGCGCGGGCCGGTGAGTGACGGGGGAGACCGGGTGACGGACCACGAGCTGGCGGTACGGGCGCACGAGGCGCTGCGCTCCAGGGGCGGCACGCTGGCCGTCGCCGAGTCGCTGACCGGAGGGCTGCTCGCGGCCGCCCTGGTCGACGTCCCCGGGGCGTCCGCGACCTTCCGGGGCTCGGTCACGGCGTACGCCACCGAGCTGAAGGCCTCGGTGCTCGGCGTGGACGAGGGGCTCCTGGCGGTGTACGGGCCGGTCCACCCGGTGGTGGCGGGGCAGATGGCCGAGGGCGTGTGCCGGCTGCTGGGGGCCACGTACGGGATCGCGACGACCGGGGTGGCCGGGCCGGACCCGCAGGACGGGCAGCCGGTGGGCACCGTACACCTGGCGGTCGCCGGTCCGGAGGGAACTCTGGTCAGTTCGCCCCGGCTGTCGGGCGGGCGTGCCAGAATCCGTCACGGGGCGGTGACCGCCGCTCTGGAGCTGTTCGTCGGGCGGCTACGGGCCGCTACGCCCACGACCTGAACCCCGCGGGGCCCGCACCCGGGCGTCCTGCAGCCCGTGTGGAGGCGCCGCGGAGGCGTGGTGGAGTCCCGGTCGCGGCGATCTCCACCGAACCGCGATCTGCCGATCCGGTCCGCGGGCATGGCACAGCTGGAGGATCGTGTTACATCCAACGGCCTGGTTGGGCAGAAACCAGGTGGCGAACGAGTTGCGTGACGGTGGCCGGGCGGCCCACGGCGGGTACCACGAGGGGCCCGCGGACCCGGGAACGACACCGGAACGAGGAGGGGGACAGCCTTGCAGCCCAGAGTGAACACGACCAGGGTCCCCGCACGCGATGCGGGCAAGGCGGTACGGTGGGGTCGTGACATCTCGATCCGCAGTCCGAGGAGGGAGGCACCGATGATCCTGCTTCGTCGCCTACTGGGCGATGTACTGCGTCGGCAGCGCCAGCGCCAGGGCCGCACACTCCGCGAGGTGTCGGCGGCAGCCAGGGTTTCGCTCGGTTACCTCTCCGAGGTCGAGCGGGGACAGAAGGAGGCCTCCTCGGAGCTGCTCTCCGCCATCTGCGACGCGCTCGACGTCCGGATGTCCGAGGTCATGCGCGAGGTCAGCGACGAACTGTCGCTCGCCGAACTTGCGGCGATGGCCACCCTCTCCGAAGGTGATCTGCTGAGGCCGGTACTCGAACCGGTTCCGCTGCCCGCCCCCGGCACCGACCGGGCGAACATGTCGCCCAAGGCCGCCGCGATGGACGTGGTCGCCGCCTGAACCCGGCCTCGACTCCCGGGCTCCTGGTGCCCGGGGCGAGCGAAGGAGGGCGGTCGTGCGCAGAGCCGCGACGGCGTGCACGGAGGCTCGAATACGGCTGCGGCGACTGATGCCGTGGCCGGCCCGCCGGGTCCTGGTGATCCTGACGGCAGGGCTGGTCTGGTGGCTGCCGGCGGTCCGGGGACAGTTGGCCGACGGCGCCGCGCTGGGGTTGCTCGCGGCCGGCGGCTGGGGACTCGGCCTGATCCCGGTCCACGCCGACCGGGACGCCACCGGGCCGGAGCGGCGCCCATCGGCGGCCGTGGCCCGGGTGGAGGCGCAACCGCCGACGGTCGGCTGAGCCACTCGAACGGGTGATACGAGCGAACGAAGGCCGCGGGGCACCGGATGCCCCGCGGCCTTCGCTGTCGGCGGACCTCAGGAGGACCGCAGGCGCAGGCCGCGCGGGGTGGCGTGGAAACCGGCCTCCTCCAGCGCGGCGCCCAGCGCCGAGCCGAGGGCAGGCTCGCCGTTCGCCCGCTCGACCGTGACGCTGCCGAGCGCACCCTCGCGGACCGCGGCCGCCAGCGCGCCCACCGCCAGCGCCCGGGTGGCGCCGTCCTCCGGCCAGGCCAGCAGTGACTTGCCGCCCCGCTCGACGTACAGCGCCAACTCGCCGTCCACCAGCACCACCAGGGCGCCCGCCTTGCGGCCCGGGCGGTGCGCCCGGGCCTCCTTGGCTCCGGGGGCCGTCGGCGGCTCCGGCCAGGGCAGCGCGGAGCCGTAGGCGTTCGCCGGATCGGCGGCGGCCAGCACCAGCACCTGCGGCGGCTCGGTGGCCGGGGCGGCCGGCCACTCGGCGGCCCGGGCCCGCTCCAGTCGTCCGTTGACCGAGCGCAGCCGGTCGGCCGCGCCCTCCATGGCGAACTGGGCGCCGCCCAGCCCCTCGACGAAGTAGCCCCGGCGGGCCCGGCCGCGCTCCTCCATCGCGGCGAGCACCCGGTACACCCCGGCGAAGCCGCCCGGCACCCGCTCGGCGGCCACCGCGCCCCGGGTGACCAGGCCGTGCCGGTCCAGCAGGCTCTGCGCCTGGGTGGTGGCCCGGACCGTCGGGTCGGTGGTGAAGGCGGGCAGCAGTGACCAGCGCCCGGCCACCGTCGGCGGGCCGCTGCGCAGCGCGCCGCCGACCCGGCCGAAGGCGCGGCCGGCGCCGCCGTAGCGGCCGCGCGGGGTCGCCCGGGGCGCGCGGTGGGCGGTGGCACCGGCCGTCCGGCCGGAGCCGAGCAGGGCGCGCAGCGGGGCGAGGGTGTCGTTGGTGACGTACCCGGCCCAGACGAGGTCCCAGAGCGCCTCGACGGCCTCCGGCTCCGGCGTCTCCTCCGGCAACTGCTGGACCAGCTGGCGGAAGAACAGGCCGTAGCCGCCGGCCAGTGCCGCCATCAGCGCGCTGTGCACGGGGGTGAGCGCGGGCGGGACGGGCTCGGGGCGCAGCAGGTGGGCGTGCTCGGCCAGGTGCAGGCTGAGCCAGCCGTCCTTGCCGGGCAGTGCGCCGGCCCCGCACCAGCCGATCTCGCCGGCCGCCGTCAACTCGTCCAGCAGGCCGGGGGAGTAGTCGGTGAGCCGGGCCGGGAGGATCAGCTTCTCCAGGGCGGAGGCGGGCAGGGCGGTGCCCTGGAGCTGTTCGACCACCCGCAGCAGGCCGTCCGGGCCGCGCAGTCGGTGGCCGGCCAGGTGCTGCCACTGCGGGAGGAACGCGGCCAGGGCGCGCGGTGGGACGGGTTCGACCTCCTGGCGCAGGGCGGCCAACGAGCGGCGGCGCAGCCGGCGCAGGACCTCGGCGTCGCACCACTCGGTGGTGGTGTGGTCGGGAGGGGTGGTGTGGAGCGCCTCCGGCGAAGGGTGTTGGCGGGCGACGGGTGGGCGGAACTGGCCCTGGACCAGTCGGCCGGCGGCGGTGAGCCGGTGCAGGGTGCCGGTGACGACGGCGGTGCCGAGGCCGAAGCGGGCGGCCGCCTCGGCGGCGGCGAACGGGCCGTGGGTGCGGGCGTGGCGGGCGAGCAGGTCTCCCAGCGGATCCTTGACCGGCTCGGTGAAGGCCTCGGGGACGCCGACCGGCAGCGGGGTGCCGAGCGCGTCGCGCAGCCGCCCGGCGTCCTCGACGGCGGACCAGCGCCGCTCGCCGGCGATCCGGACCTGGATCACCCGGCGGGCGGCCTCCAACTCCAGTGCCCAGAGCGGCTCGGCGCCGCGGGCCGCCAGCTCGGCCTCGGTGAGCGGGCCGAGCAGGCGCAGCGCGTCGGCGACGCCCTCGGCGTCCTTGATCCGGCGCTCGGGGGTGAGGCGCTGGAGCTCGGCCTCCAACTCGGCGATGACCTGCGGGTCGAGCAGTTCGCTCAGCTCGGCCTGGCCGAGGAGTTCGGACAGCAGCCGGGAGTCGAGCGAGAGGGCGGCGGCGCGGCGCTCGGCGAGCGGGGAGTCCCCCTCGTAGAGGAACTGGGCGACGTAGCCGAACAGGAGGGAGCGGGCGAAGGGCGAGGGCTCGGGGGTGGTGACCTCGACCAGGCGGACGGCGCGGGATTCGAGGTCGCCCATCAGCTCGACCAGGCCCGGCACGTCGAAGACGTCCTGGAGGCACTCGCGGACGGCCTCCAGGACGATCGGGAACGAGCCGTACTCGGAGGCGACTTCGAGCAGTTGGGCGGCGCGCTGGCGCTGCTGCCAGAGCGGGGTGCGGCGGCCGGGGCTGCGGCGCGGGAGCAGCAGGGCACGGCCGGCGCACTCGCGGAAGCGGGAGGCGAACAGGGCGGAGCCGCCGACCTGGTCGGTGACCAGCTGCTCGATCTCGGCGGCGTCGAACAGGGCGGCGTCGGCGCCGACCGGGGCCTCGTCCGAACCGGACCGCTCCGAAGGGCTGTTGAAGTCGAAGTCGGTGGCGAGGAGGTCGGCGTCCGGCAGGCGCAGCACGATGCCGTCGTCGGCGTGCATGACCTGGGGGTCGAGGCCGTGCTTCTCGCGCAGCCGGGCGCCGAGCGCGAGCGCCCAGGGGGCGTGCACCTGGGCGCCGAAGGGGGAGTGGATGACGATCCGCCAGTCGCCGAGCTCGTCCCGGAAGCGCTCGACGACGATGGTGCGGTCGTCCGGGAGGTGGCCGGTGGCGGCGCGCTGCTGGGCGAGGTAGTCGAGCAGGTTGGCGGCGGCCCAGTCGTCCAGGCCGGCCCGGTGCAGCCGGGCGGTGGCGGCCTCGGGCGTCAGGGCGCCCAGCTCGCGGGTGAACGCGCCGAGGGCGCGGCCGAGTTCGAGTGGGCGGCCGAGGGTGTCGCCCTTCCAGAACGGGAGCCGGCCGGGCACGCCGGGGGCGGGGGTGACCAGCACCTTGTCGTGGGTGATCTCCTGGATCCGCCAGGAAGTGGTGCCGAGGGTGAACACGTCGCCGACGCGGGACTCGTAGACCATCTCCTCGTCGAGCTCTCCGACCCGGCCGCCGCCCTTCTTGCCCGTCTTCGAATCGGACCCGGTGGCGCCGGCGATGAAGACGCCGAACAGGCCGCGGTCGGGGATGGTGCCGCCGGAGGTGACGGCGAGCCGCTGGGCGCCGGGCCGGCCGGTCACGGTGCCGGCCACCCGGTCCCAGACCACCCGGGGGCGCAACTCGGCGAAGGCGTCCGAGGGGTAGCGGCCGGCCAGCATGTCGAGCACGGCTTCGAAGGCGGACTGCGGGAGGGTGGCGAAGGGCGCGGCGCGGCGGACCACGGTGAGCAGGTCGTCCACCGGCCAGGCGTCCAGCGCCGTCATCGCGACCAGTTGCTGGGCGAGCACGTCCAGCGGGTTGCGCGGGACGCGCAGCGCTTCGATCCGGCCGGCCCGCATCCGCTCGGTGACCACGGCGGACTGCACCAGGTCCCCGCGGTACTTGGGGAAGAAGACGCCGGTGGAGACGGCGCCGACCTGGTGGCCGGCCCGGCCGACCCGTTGCAGGCCGGAGGCGACCGAGGGCGGGGACTCGACCTGGACGACCAGTTCGACGGCGCCCATGTCGATGCCCAGTTCCAGGCTGGAGGTGGCGACCACGGCGGGCAGCCGGCCAGCCTTCAACTCCTCCTCGACCAGCGCCCGCTGCTCCTTGGAGACCGAGCCGTGGTGGGCGCGCGCGATGACCGGCGGGGCGCCCTTGGCGACGCCGGACTCGGCCATCAGCTGGGCGGGGGAGTGCGCCTCGGGCAGCCGCTCACCGGTGGCCCGTTCGAGGGCGATCTCGTTCAGCCGGTTGCACAGGCGCTCGGCGAGGCGGCGGGAGTTGGCGAAGACGATGGTCGAGCGGTGCGCCTGGACCAGGTCGACGATCCGCTCCTCGACGTGCGGCCAGATCGACGCCTGCCGCTGCGGGTCGGCGTCGGAGGAGGCGCCGGTGGCCGGGGCCGCGGGCAGGTCGTCCAGGTCGGGGACGGGGACGACCACCGACAGGTCGAACTCCTTGGCGGCGGCGGGCTGGACGACGACGGCGCCGCGCTGCGGGCTGAGGTAGCGGGCCACCTCCTCGACCGGGCGGACGGTCGCGGACAGGCCGATCCGGCGGGCCGGGCGCTCCAGCAGTTCGTCCAGCCGCTCCAGGCTGAGCGCGAGGTGGGCGCCGCGCTTGGTGCCGGCGACGGCGTGCACCTCGTCGAGGATCACCGTGTCGACGCCGCGCAGTGCCTCCCGGGAGGCGGAGGTGAGCAGCAGGAACAGCGACTCGGGGGTGGTGATCAGAATGTCCGGCGGGTGGGTGGCGAAGCGGCGGCGGTCGGCGGCGGGGGTGTCGCCGGAGCGGGTGGCGACCTGGACCTCCGGCTCGGGCAGGCCGAGCCGGACGGCGGCCTGGCGCAGGCCGGTCAGCGGGGCACGCAGGTTGCGCTCGACGTCCACCGCGAGGGCCTTGAGCGGCGACACGTACAGGACCCGGCAGCGGCGCTTGGGGTCCGCCGGGGGCGGGGTGCTGCTCAGCCGGTCCAGGGCGGAGAGGAAGGCGGCGAGCGTCTTGCCGGAGCCGGTGGGGGCGACCACCAGGACGTCGGTGTCCTGCCGGATGGCGCGCCAGGCCTCGGCCTGGGCGGTGGTGGGGGCGGAGAAGGCGCCGGTGAACCAGGCCCGGGTGGTCGGGGCGAATCCGGCCAGGGGGTCGTCGTTCGGCGGGGTCGGGTGCGGGGGCGCCATGCCCCCATGGTGCCGGGTGGCACCGACAACCGGGGTGGGGGAGCGGAGGTCGCACGGGTGTGGTGAGCCCGGGTGTAGTTAAAGGAGCAAAAAGGCAAATCCGCTCATATGGTGATGAATCAGGCCAGTGATCCACCCCCGACCCACCGGACCGACGAGCGGAGACCGTGCGATGGCGCAGGTGAACCCGTCCGGCAGTCCCGCCCGTGCCGCCCGCCGCCGCGTCCGCGGGCCCGCCCGGGCGCTGCTCGCGATGCTGCTCACCGCACTCGTGGTCGGCGGCGCCGTCCCGTACGTGTCCGGATCCGGCCGGCCCTACCTCAGCTACCTGGTGCTCGCCGGGCAGGAGGACGCCGCCGGGGCCGCCCTGGCCGGGGCCGAGAGCCGGGCGGCGGGCGGGCAGGTGGTCCAGGAGTACCCGCAGATCGGGGCCGTCCTGGCGTACGCCACCGGCGGCTTCGCGGGCACGCTGCGGGCCCGGCCCGGGATCGCCGCCGTCGGCACCACCCGGACCGAACCGGTGGTCGCCCCGCCCCGCCTGCTGGACGGCGCCGGGGACTTCGCCGCCGGTACCGACCGCGCCGACCGCGCCGGCCGCAGCAGCACCGATCAGGCCCGTCGCGACAGCGATCACGCCCGTCGCAGCAGCACCGACAGGGCCCGTCGCGACAGCACCGACCGGCAGGACGGCGGCACCGTCACGGTGCCAGACCCGGGCGAGGGCGACCCGTGGAACCTCGCCATGCTCGGCGGCGCCGGCGCCCGGGCCGGCGACGCCTCCACCGGGATCCGCGGTCCCGCCGGCGCGCCGACCGCCGACGCGCTGCACAAGGTGCTCGTCGCGGTGCTCGACTCCGGCGTCGACGACACCCACCCGGACCTGCGCGCCGCCGTCGACCCGAAGGCCTCCGTCTCCTGCGCCGACGGCCGGCCCGACGCCCGCTCCGGCTCCTGGCGGCCCGACCCCGGGGTCAGCGAGAGCGGCCACGGCACCCACGTCGCCGGGATCGTCGGCGCCACCCGGGACGGCCACGGCGTCACCGGGGTCGCGCCGGGCGTGCGGATCGCCGCCGTCCGGCTGCTCGGACCGCTCGGCCAGTACTACGCCGAGAACATCGTGTGCGGCATGCTCTGGGCCGCCGACCACGGCGCCAAGGCGATCAACAACAGCTACTTCGCCGACCCGTGGAAGTACAACTGCCCGGAGGACCAGGACCAGGCCGCGCTGATCGCCGCCGTCGGCCGGGCCTCCGCCTACGCCCAGCGCAAGGGCGCCGTCGTGGTCGCCTCGGCGGGCAACGACGGGCAGGACCTCGGTGCCGCCCGGACGGACGAACGCAGTCCCAACGACCGGGTCTCCGGCCCGGCCCGCTCCCGCTACCTGGGCACCGAGTGCATCCGGCTGCCCGGCGAACTGCCCGGCGTCGTCACCGTCACCGCCGTCAACCGGGACGGCCGCCCGTCCGGCTACTCGAACTACGGCCGCGGCCGGGTCTCGCTGGCCGCCCCCGGCGGCGACCCGGACAGCGGGCCGCAGGGCGCGATCGTCTCCGACTGGCCGGGCGGGCAGTACGCGGCACTGGCCGGCACCTCGATGGCGGCGGCGCACGTCACCGGCGTGGTCGCGGTGGCCGCCGCCCTGCACCCGGACTACGGCTCCGCCCCGCTCGCCGCCCTGCTCGCCGGCACCGCGGCGGCCGCCTGCCCGCCCGGGCCGTACGCCTGCGGGGCCCGGCAGTACTTCGGTGCCGGGCTGCTCGCGCTGCCGCGCTGAGGCGGGCGGAAAACCGGGTGACGCCGCCCGGGCCGGCGGGTGAGGATCGGGGCGTGACCGTCTTCCTCACCACCGAGCGGCTGGTGCTGCGCCGCTTCACCGCAGCGGACGTCGACCACCTGGTCGAACTGGACGGCGACCCGGAGGTGATGCGCCACCTCACCGGCGGGCGGCCGACCGCGCGGGAGCGGGTCGAGGGCGAACTGCTGCCGCTGTACCTCGCGCACCACCGGCGGTACGGCGACCTCGGCTGGTGGGCGGCCGAGGAGCGGGACGGCGGGGCCTTCCTGGGCTGGTTCGAGTTCCGGCCGACGCGGGACGGCGACCGCTCCGAGGTCGAGCTGGGGTACCGGCTGCGCCGGGCCGCCTGGGGGCTCGGGTACGCGACCGAGGGGGCGCGGGCGCTGGTCCGCCGCGGCTTCACCGAACTGGGCGTGCGGCGGGTGGTGGCGTACACGATGACGGTCAACGCGGGCTCGCGGCGGGTCATGGAGAAGACCGGGCTGTCGTTCGTCCGCACCTTCCACGAGGACTACCCGGAGGCGATCCCCGGCAGCGAGCACGGTGAGGTCGAGTACGCGCTGACGGCCGGGCAGTGGCGGGCCCGGAGCGGGGCCGCGCGGTCCGGGATACTGGAGCCATGAGGCTGACGGAGTTCTGGCGACGGATGCACGCGCACTTCGGGGAGGCGTACGCGGAGTCCTTCGCCTCCGACCACGTGATGAGCGAACTCGGCGGGCGGACGGTGCGGCAGGCGCTGGAGGCGGGCTGGGAGGCCAAGGACGTCTGGCGGGTGGTCTGCGAGACCCAGGGCGTCTCCGGCGTGCTGCGCTGACCACCGCCCGCCCGCGGGACCGACCCCGCCCCGGCGGGGTGCCCGGTGCTCGGGCGGTTCCGGGGGATGGGTGAGACTGTCGGAGTGACAAGCAGCGCAGAAGCACAGAATTCGGACAGGACGGCGCGGGTCGCCGACGAGGCTCCGGGCCCGCCGCCCGAACCGCGGCTGCCGGAGGGCGCGGCCGGCGGCCTCTGGGGTGGCGGGATGCCGCGCTGGCTGCCCCGGGCGATGGTGCTGGCCCTGGTGCTGGTCGGGCTGTTCCAGCTCGCCGACTGGGCCTTCCACCAGCTGATCGACCTCTTCGTGATGCTGCTGGTGGCCTTCTTCCTCTCGCTGGCGCTGGAGCCGGCCGTCGACCGGATGGCGGCGCGCGGGGTGCGTCGCGGGATCGGCACCTTCCTGGTGTTCGTCGCGGTGGGGATCGCGGTGATCGGGTTCCTCGCGGCGCTCGGCACGCTGCTGGTCGATCAGGTCGCGAAGATCGCCGGGGACCTGCCGCACCTGGTCGACAACCTGATCAACTGGGTGAACCGGACGTTCCATCAGGACCTGTCGCTGGGCGAGCTGCAGAAGAAGCTGCTCAAGGACTCCGGCGCGATCGAGAGCTACGCCCAGCAGGCCGCCGACAACGTCTGGGGCCTCTCCTCCACCGTGATCGGCGGGCTCTTCCAGGCCTTCACGGTCGGGCTGTTCACCTTCTACTTCACCGCCGAGGGCCCGCGGGTCCGCCGGACGGTCTGCTCGATGCTGCCGCCCGCCAAGCAGGGCGAGGTGCTGCGGGCCTGGGAGATCGCACTCGCCAAGACCGGCGGTTACCTGTACTCCCGGGCGCTGCTCGCGGTGGTCTCCGCGATCGGGCACTGGGTGATGTTCGCGCTGCTCGACCTGCCGTACGCGGCCGCGCTGGCGGTCTGGGTCGGCGTCATGTCGCAGTTCGTGCCGACCATCGGGACGTACCTGGCCGGCGCGCTGCCGGTGCTGGTGGCGCTCACCGTGCAGCCGGTGGACGCGCTCTGGGTGCTGATCTTCGTGGTGGTCTACCAGCAGGTCGAGAACTACCTGCTGCACCCGAGGATCACCGCGCGGACGGTGGACGTGCACCCGGCGGTCGCGTTCGGCGCGGTGATCGCGGGCGCGGCGCTGCTCGGCGCGGTGGGCGCGCTGATCGCCATCCCGGCGGCGGCCACCTTGCAGGGCTTCGTCGGAACGTACGTGCGGCGGTACGAGGTGGCCACCGACCCGCGGATCGACCGGGGCGAGCAGCGGCGGGCCCGGCGGGAGCTGCGCCGGGAGGCGGCGCGGCGGCTGCGGCGGATGGTCGGCGGCGACGGGAGGTGACCCGGCCGGCGGTGGCGGCACCGTTCGGACGTGCGAGGCTTGAATCGAACAGTTGTTCTCTATACTCTCCGGCGAGGAGTTTTCCACAGGCGGAGCCGGGTCGGGCTCGTTTGTCAGTGGGACGCGCTAGCGTCGAGGACGATGAAGCGCACAGCACAGAACCCGAGGGTGGAAGCCATGGCAGGTACGGACCGCGAGAAGGCCCTTGAGAACGCACTCGCTCAGATCGAGCGGCAGTTCGGCAAGGGCTCGGTGATGCGCCTGGGCGAGAAGGCCAACGAGCCGATCGACGTGATCCCCACCGGGTCCACCGCCCTGGACGTCGCCCTCGGTGTCGGCGGTATCCCGCGCGGCCGGGTGGTCGAGATCTACGGCCCCGAGTCCTCCGGCAAGACCACCCTGACCCTCCACCTGGCGGCCAACGCCCAGCGGGCCGGCGGCACGGTCGCCTTCGTCGACGCGGAGCACGCGCTCGATCCCGAGTACGCCAAGAAGCTCGGCGTGGACACCGACGCCCTGCTGGTCAGCCAGCCGGACACCGGTGAGCAGGCGCTGGAGATCACCGACATGCTGATCCGCTCCGGCGCGGTCGACCTGATCATCATCGACTCGGTCGCGGCGCTCGTCCCGCGTGCGGAGATCGAGGGCGAGA
Source organism: Kitasatospora sp. NPDC088264 (assembly GCF_040685715.1). Lineage (NCBI taxonomy): Bacteria > Bacillati > Actinomycetota > Actinomycetes > Kitasatosporales > Streptomycetaceae > Kitasatospora > Kitasatospora sp. NPDC088264. The sequence continues at coordinate 112,516 of NZ_JBFBIR010000019.1, read as the reverse complement.
TGGGTGACTCGCACGTCGGTCTGCAGGCCCGGCTGATGAGCCAGGCGCTGCGCAAGATCGCCGGTGCGCTGAACCAGTCGGGCACCACGGCGGTGTTCATCAACCAGCTGCGCGAGAAGATCGGCGTCATGTTCGGCTCGCCGGAGACCACGACCGGTGGCCGGGCGCTGAAGTTCTACGCCTCCGTCCGGCTGGACATCCGCCGGATCGAGACCCTGAAGGACGGCACCGAGGCGGTCGGCAACCGCACCCGCGTCAAGGTGGTCAAGAACAAGGTCGCCGCGCCGTTCAAGCAGGCCGAGTTCGATATCCTCTACGGCGTCGGCATCAGCCGCGAGGGCGGCCTGATCGACATGGGCGTCGAGCACGGCTTCATCCGCAAGTCCGGCGCCTGGTACACCTACGAGGGCGACCAGCTCGGCCAGGGCAAGGAGAACGCCCGCAACTTCCTGCGGGACAACCCGCAGCTCGCCGACGAGATCGAGCGGAAGATCAAGGGCAAGCTCGGCATCGGCCCGAAGACCGAGGAGCCGGCCGAGGGCGAGGCCGTGGCCGCTGCCGCCGACGGCGCCGCGAAGCCGATCACCGCGACCGCCGCCAAGACGGCCGCGGCGAAGAAGACGGCGGCGGCCGCCAAGGCCTGAACCGTTGACGCAGCACGACGCAGTGGGTGAGGGCGGACCGGCGGGTCCGGACGGCGACGACTACGGGCCGCCGGACTGGTTCGCCGCCGTGGCGGGGGAGCCGGAGCCGCCGTTCGAGGCGACGCCCCGGGCGCGGTCGCAGTCCCGGAAGGGGCGGCGGCGGGAGCGGTCCTCCGCCGCACAGTGGGCATCCGGTTCGGAGCCGGAGTTCGACCGGGCGCCGGCCCGGGCGGTGCGCGGCGCGGCGCCCGGGCCGGCTCCGGCGGAGCCGACGGTGGACGAGCTCGGGCTCGTCTCCGCCTCCGAACTGCCCACCGGCCGCCGCAGGCGGCGATCGGCACTGGCGGCCGAGGAGTTCGACGAGGCCGGCTCCGCGACGGCGGGCAGCGGCCGGGGCGAGGCCGGGGCGGTCGGTCACGGGGGTGTGACCGCTCCGGCCCCGCGCACCGGTGCCGGGACGCGTCGTGGGCGGCGCACTGCGGCCGGGCGCTCCGCCGGGCACGCCTCGGACGAGGCGGGCGCTCCGGGTGACGAGCGAGACCCCTCCGCCCGTACCGGCCGAACCGCGCGGAAGCGGGCCGGGGCCGAGGAGACGGCCGATCCCGAGGGCCGTGCCCGCGACATCTGCCTGCGGCTGCTCACCGGCGCCGCCAAGAGCCGCAAACAGCTCGCCGACGCCCTGCGCAAGCGGGAGATCCCGGACGACGTCGCCGACGAGGTGCTCACCCGGCTCGAAGAGGTCGGGCTGATCGACGACGCGGCCTTCGCCGCGGCCTGGGTGGAGTCCCGGCACGCCGTCCGGGGGCTGTCCCGGCGGGCGCTGGCCCAGGAACTGCGCACCAAGGGCGTGGCCGCGGACCTGGTCGAACAGGCCGTCGCCCAGCTCGACCACGACGACGAGACCGAGGCCGCCCGGGCGCTGGTGGACCGCAAGCTGCGGTCCACCCGGGGGCTGGACCCGCAGGTCCGGATGCGGCGGCTGGTCGGCGTGCTGGCCCGGCGCGGCTACTCCGAGGGGCTGGCGTTCCGGGTGGTGCGGAGCGCGCTGGACGAGGAGGAGCCGGGCGAACCGTCGGGAACCGGGAGGGACTAGTGGCCGTCCGGTAGCTATTGCGTACGCTTCTTGGTCCAGTCCAGGTCGAGTCTTGACCGTTTCGTGACCCGCGCCTAGCCTCGCACTCAGTGCGGGGGCGCTTCCGGACGGCGGTCCACGCCGGGCGGCGGACAGCGGTGACGGGGAGTGGGCGGCATGAGGATCTCTGCGGGCACCGGATCGGACGCCTCCCTGCTGCTCCTCGCCGGGTCGGCCGGCGCCGTCCTGCTGCTCCTCGCCGTCCTGGTCGGGTTGCTGGCCAAGCGGCTCCGGGCCGCCCAGCGGCGCGCCGGCGTCGAGGCCGAGCGCGTTCGCGGCTGGGCCGAGCAGCAGACCTCCCGGCAGCGGGCCGAACTCGACCGGCGTGAGGAGCAGTTGGCCGAGGAGCTGCGCCGGGTCCGGACCAGGGAGGACGAACTCGCCGCGCGCTCCGCCGAGCTGGAGCGCGCCCGGGGCGAGGCCGAGGCGCTGGTGACCCGCCGGGTGGCGGTGCTGGAGCGGGCCGGCGGACTCTCCGCCGAGCAGGCCCGCGCCGAACTCCTGCACGAGGCCGCGACCACGGCCCGGCGGGAGGCCGCGGTCACGGTCCGGGAGCTCGAGCGCGAGGCCAGGGAGGAGGGCGAGCGCCGGGCCCGGGGCATCCTCGCCGGGGCGATCCAGCGGCTGGCGACGGTGCAGACCGCCGAGACGGCGGTCACCGTCTTCCGGCTGCCGAGCGAGGACATGAAGGGCCGGATCATCGGCCGCGAAGGCCGCAACATCCGTGCCTCCGAGGCGGTCACCGGCGTCAACCTGATCATCGACGACACCCCCGCGACGGTGCAGCTCTCCTGCTTCGACCCGGTCCGCCGGGAGACCGCCCGGCTCACCCTGGAACAACTGGTCGAGGACGGCCGGATCCACCCGACCCGGATCGAGCACGTCCACGAGCGCAGCCGCGAGGAGGTCGAGCAGTGCTGCGTCCGGGCCGGTGAGGACGCCCTGCTGGACGCCCGGGTCGGCGGGATGCACCCCGAACTCGTCCGCACCCTGGGCAGTCTGCGCTACCGGGTCTCGTACGGGCAGAACGTGCTCGGGCACCTGCTGGAGTCCGCGCACCTGGCCGGGATGATGGCCGCCGAGCTCGGGGTGGCCCCGGAGCCGGTACGGCGGTCGGCACTGCTGCACGACATCGGCAAGGCGCTCACCCACGAGGTCGAGGGCAGCCACGCGGCGGTCGGCGCGGACTTCGCCCGCCGGCACGGGGAGTCCCCGGAGGTGGTGCACGCGATCGCCGCGCACCACGGCGAGGTGGAGCCGCGCACCGTGGAGGCCGTGCTCACGCAGGCCGCGGACGCCTGTTCGGGCGGGCGGCCCGGGGCGCGCAAGGAGTCGCTGGAGGTGTACGTGCGGCGGCTGGCGCGGCTGGAGGAGATCGCCCGCGCGCACGAGGGCGTGGCCGAGGTGTACGCGATGCAGGCGGGGCGCGAGGTACGGGTGATGGTGCGGCCGGAGGAGGTGGACGACCTCGGGGCGCAGCTGATCGCCCGCGAGGTCGCCCGGCAGGTCGCCGAGGAGCTGACCTATCCCGGCCAGATCCGGGTGACGGTGGTCCGGGAGAGCCGGGCCATCGCGGTGGCGAGTTAGGCCCTGCCCGGCCCTGCCAGGCCCTGCCAGGCCCTGTCCGGCGCACGCCCGGGGCGCGCGCCAGGGCCCTACGCGCGGGGTGAGTCCACCTGCCGGGGCGCCTGGCGGACGGCGGGCTCCGGCGCGGGGTCCTGGTCGGGCTCGGCTTCGGGTGCGCCGGCGAGCGGGGCCGGCCCGCCCCGGGCGCGGTCGGCGAGCGCCAGCAGGTCTTCGGCGGCGGCGCCCTGGGTGGCGCCGACCAGGTGCCCGTCCGGCCGGATCAGCAGCACGGTGTGCGGCCCGGCCTCCGGGTACTCCTCGGTGACCAGCACTTCGGCGGGCACCGGCAGCGCGGCGGCGACCTCGGCGAGCCGGGGCATCAGGCCGGCGCCCAGCCAGTGCTCGGCGGACCAGACGGCGGTGCCGGGGGCGACCAGCAGCAGCAGGAAGGTGACGCCGAGCCGGGCGTGCAGGTGGTCCGGGGTGCCGTCGGCGGCGAGCACCGGCAGGTCCGGGACGAGCACGCCGGGGGCAGTGGCCGGCAGCAGTTCGCTGAGCGAGGTGGTGCCGCGGGCGCCGCGCTGGACCGGCACCCGGCCGGGGACGCCCGAGGGCGCGGCCGGGTAGGCGGGCGCGCCGCCGAAGCGGCCGGTGCCGAGCTGTCCGTCGGCGAGCAGCGGTGCGTGCTTGCGGAAGCCGCCGACCAGCAGCGAGCGCCGGGTCTGCTGCCAGCCGCGCAGCGGGCGCAGCAGCGGCATGGACTGGTCGACGGCGCGCAGCCGGGCGCCGACCGCGCCGCGCCGTTCGGCCTCGTAGCCGTCCAGCAGGGAGCCTCCGGGTTGTGGGCCGCCGGAGTGGAGGTGCCAGGCGAGGGAGAGCCGCCAGGCGAGGTTGTCGGCGTCGCGCAGCCCGTCGGCCAGGTTCTGCATGCCGAGCGCGCCGTGCAGGTGGGCGGCGTCGCCGGCGAGGAAGCAGCGGCCGCTGCGGAACCGGGCGGCGAGGCGCTGCTGGGCGGTGTGGTCGGCGGCGGCGAGCAGGTCGAAGCGGGGGAGTTCGCCGCACCAGCCGGTGAGGGTGGCGGTGACCCGGGTGAGCAGGGTGTCGCCGGTGACGACGCCGGGCCAGGTGGCGTGCGGGTCGACGGTTTCGGTGGGGGCGGGCCGCCCGGGGGGCAGCCGCCAGTCGAGCCGCCAGACGCCGTCCGGCAGCGGGCGTGCGGAGGCCTCGCGGTCGCCGCGCCACGGGGGCTCGCGGTGCAGCCGGGCCTCGTGGAAGGGCAGGTCGACCCGGACGGTGGCGATGGCGTTGCGGTCGACGGCGGGGCGGCCGGGGAAGCGGATCTTCAGGAGCTTGCGGACGGCGGATCTGGCGCCGTCGCAGCCGACCAGGTGGCTGCCGCGCCACCAGGTGCTGGAGCCGTCCTGGGTGCCGTGGGTGCGGACGCTGACGCCGTCGCGGTCCTGTTCCAGTTCGACGACCCGGCTCAGCGGGACCAGCCGGACCAGCGGGGTGCCGGTGAGGGCGTCGCGCAGGCCGCGCTGGAGGCGGTGCTGGGGCAGGTGGAAGGCGGGGGAGTCGGTGAGGTCGATCCGCAGCACCTCCTGGCGGCGGCGCCAGACGGTGAAGGAGTCCCAGAGGGCGGAGTCCGAGACGGCCCGCGGGTAGCCGATCCGAGTGAGGAAGGCGGCGGTGTCGGCCCCGAGGACGACGCTGCGCGGGCCCTCGGGGCAGAGCCCGGAGCCCTCGTCCAGGACGATGGTCGGCACCTCGTGCCGGGCGAGGGCGAGGGCCAGGGCCAGACCGACCGGTCCGGCCCCGACCACGATCACCGGGTCCATGTGGTGACCTCCGGGCACGAACCGGCCGATGGGCCGGCGTCAGTTACCGCTGCCGCATATGCCGCGTGGATGCTCCCGGGAGGTGTCACGAAGAGCAATGCAACAGTTCACCTGCGTGTGCGTCAAGCAGCAGCTGAAGTGCGCCGGTTCGCGCCGCGACGGCCGCGCGCTTCGATCCACCGGGCGAGGGCGGTCAGCAGCAGGCACATGGCGATGTAGATCGGACCGATCACCAGCACCACGGGGATGTAGGGGAAGCCCGCGGCGTTGATCGGCTGGCTGGCGATCGCCTTGCCGACGAACAGCAGCTCGTGGAAGGTGATGACGAAGCCGAGCGAGGTGTCCTTCAGGGTGACGACCAGCTGGCCGATCATCGAGGGCAGCATCGAGCGGATCGCCTGCGGCACCAGGATGCCGGCCATCACCTGGGTCTTGCGCATGCCGAGCGCGTAGGCCGCCTCGGCCTGGCCGCGCGGGACGGCGTTGACGCCGCTGCGGATGATCTCGGCCTGCACCGAGCCGTTGTAGAGGGTGAGGCCGAGCACCAGCGCCCACATCGGCTCCTTCGCGAAGAACGCGTAGTAGAGCGCGACGATCAGGATCAGCAGTGGCATCGCCCGGAAGAACTGGACGAAGCCGACGGCCGCCCAGCGGACCGGCTTGTGGTCGGAGAGCTGCCCGGCGGCGAGCAGGCCGCCCAGGGCGAGCGAGAACAGTGCGGCCAGGCCGAAGGCCTCCAGGGTGGAGAGCAGGCCGTCCACGATGCGCTGCTGGACGGTGTTGTACTGGAACGCGTCCCACATCTGCGGGTCGAACTGGCCGTTGTCGGAGAGCGCGGCGAAGACGTACCAGAGCAGGGCGGCGACGCCGATCAGCGCCAGCACCCCGAACAGCCGGTACCGGGTGCGGGCCCGCGGGCCGGGGGCGTCGTAGAGGACGCTGGCCGTGGGGGTGCGGGTGAAGAGGTTGCTCATCGGGCCACCGCCAGTCGGGATTCCAGGACGCGGAACAGCGTGGCGACCGTGGCACTGATCACCAGGTAGGCACAGGCCACCCAGAAGAAGATCCCGAAGATCGCGTAGCCGCGCTCGGAGAGGGTCTGCTGCACGCTGTACAGCTCGCTGACGCTGAACGCGCCGGCGATCGCCGAGTTCCTCGGCAGCGCGATGAACACGCTGCTCAGCGGGGCCAGGACGGTCCGGGTGGCCTGCGGCAGGATGACCAGGGTGAGGGTCTGGCCGAAGCTCATGCCGAGGCTGCGGGCCGCCTCGGCCTGGCCGAGCGGCACGGTGTTGATGCCCGAGCGGATCACCTCGCAGACGAACGAGGCGGTGTAGCCGCCGAGCGCCAGCACCGCGAAGGTGAGGTGGCCGAAGTGCACCCCGAGCGGCGGCAGGCCGAAGGTGACGGCGAAGAACAGCAGGGTCAGCGGGGTGTTGCGGAACAGCGTGACCCAGGCGGTGCCGAAGGCACGCAGGACCGGCACCGGGGAGACCCGGAAGGCCGCCAGCAGGGTGCCCAGCAGCAGGGCGAGCAGGGCGCTGAGCGCGCTCAGCTCGATCGTCTGCAGGAAGCCGTCGCGGAACAACGTGAAGTTGTCCTGCTCGAACAGGAACCCCATCCGGCGGCCCTCCTCTCATCAGATGGTCAGGACGGATGGTCGGGCGTGGACCGGATCAGTAGCGTTCGAGGGCCGGCACGGCCGGCGCGGCGGAGCCGGACGCGCCCAGGGTCGCGTCGTAGGCCTTCTTCCAGTCGCCGTTGTCCTCGTGGGCCTTGAGCGCGTCGCTGATGGCGTTGCGCAGGACCGCGTCGTCCTTGTTGAGACCGACGCCGTAGTTCTCCTTGGTGAACGGCTTGCCGACCACCTTGAGCTTGGGGGCGTACTTGGAGGCGTAGCCCTTGAGGATCGCGTCGTCGGTGGTGACCGCGTCGACCTCGCCGGACAGCAGCTTCTCGACGCAGGCCGAGTAGGTGTCGAACTGCGTGATCTTCGGGTTGTACTGCTGGATGTTCTTGATCGAGGTGGAGCCGGTGGCGGTGCAGATGTTCTTGCCGCCGACGCTCTCCGGGCCGGTGATCGAGGTGTTGTCGGCCTTCACCAGGAAGTCCTGGCCGGCGATGTAGTACGGGCCGGCGAAGGAGACCGTCTTCTTGCGCTCGTCGTTGATGCTGTAGGTGCCGACGTAGAAGTCGATCTGGCCCTTGGCGATGGCCGGCTCGCGCTGCGAGGAGACCAGCGTCTGCCACTTGATCTGCTGCGGGCTGAAGCCGAGGTCGGCGGCGATCATCTTGGCGATCTCGATGTCGAAGCCGCTGCGGTCGCCGCTGGCGACGTCCTCGAAGCCCAGGAACGGCTGGTCGGCCTTGGCGCCGATGATCAGCTGACCGCGCTTCTTCGCCTCGGCGAGGATCGCCGAGTCGATCTTGACGTCGGTCTTGACCGTGTAGGTGGGCAGCGCCGGGGCGTTGCCGCTGTTCGCGGCGGTGGCGCCGGGGGTGCCGTCCTTGCCACAGGCGGCGGTGGCGGTGAGCGCGACGGCACAGAGCGCGACGGCGAGGGTGCGACGAGTCCTCATGAGGGTTGGTCTCCTGGGAGCTGGGCCACGGCTAACCGGGCTCTGGCGTCTGGAAGGTGCGTGCGCGGGCAGGGCCGCCCGGCGTCCTTGCCGGCGGCGGTCCCGCGTGGTCTCGAAGCGTCAGTGGTGGAGGATCTTCGAGAGGAAGTCCTTGGCACGGTCGGAACGCGGCGCGGTGAAGAAGGCGTCCGGGGTGTTCTGCTCGACGATCCGGCCGTCGGCCATGAACAGCACGCGGTTGGCGGCGGAGCGGGCGAAACCCATCTCGTGGGTGACCACGACCATCGTCATGCCGTCGGCGGCCAGCTGGCGCATGACCTCCAGCACCTCGTTGACCATCTCCGGGTCGAGGGCCGAGGTGGGCTCGTCGAAGAGCATCACCTTGGGCTTCATCGCCAGCGCCCGGGCGATCGCCACGCGCTGCTGCTGGCCGCCGGAGAGCTGGGCGGGGAACTTGTCCGCCTGTGCGCCGACACCGACCCGCTCCAGCAGTTCGCGGGCGGTCTTCTCGGCCTGCGCCCGGGCGATCCCGCGCACCTTGACCTGGCCGATGACGACGTTCTCCAGCACCGTCTTGTGCGCGAACAGGTTGAAGCTCTGGAACACCATGCCGACCTCGGCGCGCAGCCGGGCCAGCTCCTTGCCCTCGGCGGGCAGCGGGCGGCCGTCGATGGTGATCGTGCCGGAGTCGATGGTCTCCAGCCGGTTGATCGTCCGGCAGAGCGTCGACTTGCCGGAGCCGGACGGCCCGATCAGGACCACGACCTCGCCCTGGACGATCTTCAGGTCGATGTCCTGGAGGACGTGCAGCGCTCCGTAGTGCTTGTTCACGCTGCTCAGCACGACCAGGGGGGCGGCTGCAGGGGTGGAGTCCTCGACCGGATTCTCGGCCATCGCGCCTGCTCCCTCGTGTCGGCCCGTGAAAGTCTGAACTCCCTTGGGCGGCAATGGTGGTACGAAATCCGGGAGCCGCGACCGGCGGAGCCGCAGCCCCCGGTGGGCCGACCATAGGAGTGATGACGACGTGCCGTCAGCCGATCTGAGCGGAACTTGAGGATCACGAAACGGCCACACGCTGCTCGTGGGCCGTTCGCCGGGTCGCCAACGGGGCATGTGAAAGCGGGCGTCCGCGCCGGCGCGCCCCGCCCCGTGGCAGCCGTCGGGCGACCGAGCCTGGCGCCGGGCCGCCCACTGGCTCATACTGCGCAGGACCGGGGCCCGACCGGGCGGTCCCGGTGATCAGGTGGGGGAAGGAGGAGAACAGGATGCGACTGCTGCTCGTCGAGGACGACGAACGCGTGGCCGCCGCGCTGGTCGCGGTACTGGGCCGGCACGGCTTCCAGGTCCGGCACGCCCGCAGCGGGCACGAGGCGCTGGACGCCCTGGTGCCGGACGGGAACGACCCGTACCGGGTGGTGCTGCTCGACCTCGGGCTGCCCGACCGCGACGGCTTCGAGGTGTGCAGCCGGATCAGGGCCGGCAGCGGCGTCCCGGTGATCATGGTCACCGCCCGCGCCGACATCCGCTCCCGGATCCACGGCCTCAACCTGGGCGCCGACGACTACGTCACCAAGCCCTACGACATGGGCGAGCTGCTCGCCCGCATCCACGCGGTGGCCCGCCGCGGCGCCGCCCCCGCCTCGGTGGCGGTGCCCGCGCCCGACGCCGTCCCGCAGCAGCGCGGCCCGCTGGAGTCCCGCGGCATCCGGATCGACCGGGAGCGCCGCCGGGTCAGCGTGGACGGCCGGGACGTGCCGCTCACCCGCAAGGAGTTCGACCTGCTCGCCCTGCTCGCCCAGAGCCCCGGCGTGGTCTACCGGCGCGAGCAGATCTTCAGCGAGGTCTGGCGCAGCGGCTGGGAGGGCAACGGGCGCACCCTGGAGGTGCACATCGGCTCGCTGCGCAACAAGCTCGCGCTGCCCGGCCTGGTCGAGGCCGTCCGCGGCGTCGGCTACCGCCTGATCCCGGAGTCCCCGGCGCCCGCCGCGGACCCGGCCCCGCCCGCCCCCGCGGAGCGCTGACCGCACGTGCGCACCCGCCTGCTCGGCATCCTGATCGCCCTCATGCTCTGCGTCCTGGCCGCCCTGGGGCTGCCGCTCGCGGCGGCGGTCGCGGCGGCCGAGCAGAGCAAGGTGGTCGTCGACCGGCTCGACGACGCCGCCCGCTTCGCCCAGGACCTGCCCACCTCCGGCCCCTCGGCGGTGGAGTCCGCGCTCAAGGGCGACCCGGAGCCCGCCCCCGGCGACGTCAGCCGCCGGCACGCGATCGACGCCGAGGTCCGCCGCTACCACGACCTGTACGGCGTGCGGCTGGGCATCTTCCAGCGCGACGGCGTGCCGATCGCCGCCGCCCCCGCCGACTGGCGGGTGCCCCCCGGCGGCTGGGGCGCGCAGGCCTTCCAGGAGGCGCTGGACGGGCGGCGCAGCCACAACCCGCCCCAGGTCTGGCCGTGGACCGACGACCGCACCCTGACCGTCGCCACCCCGGTGGTGCGCGACGGCGACGTGGTCGCGGTGGTGCTCAGCGAGTCCCCCACCGGGGCGCTGCGCACCCGGATCCTGCACAGCTGGCTGGTGATCGGCGCCGGCGAGGCCGCCGCGATGATCGTCGCGGTGCTGCTGGCCGGTCGGCTCACCGAGTGGGTGCTGCGCCCGGTCCGCACCCTCGACCGGGCCACCCACGACATCGCCACCGGCCGGATGGCCGCCCGGGTCGCGCCCGGCGGCGGCCCGCCCGAGCTGCAGCGGCTGGCCCGCTCGTTCAACGAGATGGCCGACCACGTGGTGCTCGCCATGGACCAGCAGAAGGCCTTCGTCGCGGACGCCTCGCACCAGCTGCGCAACCCGCTGGCGGCCCTGCTGCTGCGGGTCGAGGTGCTCGGCCTGGAACTGCCCGAGGGGCACGAGGAGGAGCTCGGCGGCGTCCGGGAGGAGGGCGTCCGGCTGGCCCGGGTGCTGGACGACCTGCTGGGCCTGGCCACCGCCGAGCACGCCCGCCCCGAACCCGAGCAGACCGATCTCGCCGCGCTCACCCTGGCCCGGGTCGACGCCTGGCGGCCGGTCGCCGAGCAGCGCGGGATCGAGCTGCGCTGGGAGGGCCCGGCGCTCGCCGTCGGCATGGCGGACCCGATCGGCTTCGGCTCCGCCCTGGACGCCGTGCTGGACAACGCGCTCAAGTTCGGCCCGGCCGGCAGCGGGGTGCGGCTGAAGGTCTCGGTGCGCCGGGACGAGGTCGCGGTGACCGTCACGGACGCCGGGCCCGGCCTCGCCGAGGACGAGCTGCCCCGCGCCGGGGACCGCTTCTGGCGCAGCCCGCGGCACCAGAACGTGGACGGCTCCGGGCTCGGCCTGTCGATCGCCCGCACCCTGCTGGCGGCGGGCGGCGGTTCGCTCGCCTTCGCCCCGGTCCAGCCGACCGGGCTCGCGGTGACGCTGGCGGTGCCGCGGCCGGAGAAGCGGTAGCCCGTACGGGCCCACGGCGCCCGTGCGGCGTCAGGGCTTCCGGGCTTCAGGGCTTCACCTTCAGGGCCTCACCTTCAGGGCTCCACCTTCAGGGCTCCACCTTCAGGGCTCCACCTTCAGGGCTTCACCGAGCGGTAGTAGCGGGCCGCGCCCTCGTGCAGCGGGAGCGGGTCGGTGTAGACGGCGGTGCGCAGGTCGACCAGCTGGGCGGCGTGCACCTGAGCGCCGATCTGGTCGCGGCTGTCGATCACCGCCCGGGTCATGCCCTCGACCAGGCCCGGGTCCACGTCGTCCCGGGTGATCAGCAGGTTGGGCACGGCCACGGTGGAGACGGCGTCCTTGGGGTCGGCGTTCGGGTAGGTGCCCTTGGGCATGGTGGCCGCCCGGTAGGCATCGGTGCCGCCGCCCTCCATCTTGTGGATGGCCCCGGCGAGGTCCCCCAGCGGCACGACCCGCATCCGCATGTGGTCGGACAGGTCGGTGAGGGCGCTGGTCGGCAGCCCGCCGGACCAGAAGAAGGCGTCGAGCTTGTTCTCCCGCAGCTGGTCGGCGGCGTCCCCGACGCCCGCCGACACCGGGACGATGTCGTGGTCCGGGTCCAGGCCGGCCGCGGCCAGCAGCCGCCTGGTCACCAGGTTCACCCCGGACTGCGGCAGGCCCACGCCGACCCGCAGCCCCTTGAGGTCGGCCGTGCGGTGCACCGTCGAGGAGGACGGGACGATCAGCTGGAGGTAGTCGTCGTACAGCCGTGCGATCGCCCGCAGCCGGTCCTTGCCCGGGCCCTGGTAGTCGGCGACGGCGTCGGCGGTGGCGATCGCGAAGTCGTCCTGGCCGCTGGTCACCCGGGCCAGGTTGTCGATCGAGCCCTCGGTGTTGTCCAGGGCCAGCCGCACCCCCGGCATGGCCTTGGCGACGTGGGCCTCCAGCAGCTGCCCGTACCGGTCGTAGACACCGCGCTGCACGCCGGTCGCGAAGCGCGTCTCGCCGCGCGGGTAGCCGGGCGAGCGGCCCGCCGACAGCCACCAGCCGCCCAGCCCCGCGACCAGCAGCACCAGCACCAGCACCGTCCGCCACAGCGGGCTGCGGGCCGCGGTGCGGACGGCGGCGCCGAGACGGGACGGGGTGGTGGGGGTCATGCAGGGATACTGCCAGGCGCTCCGCCGGAACGGGAGGGGAAACGGTGGGGGAAAAGCGCTTCGCGGCTGCCCGTACCCTGGTCTGGTGAGCGGTGAGAGCGGATTGAAGAGCTACAAGGTCGTCACGTACGGCTGCCAGATGAACGTCCACGACTCCGAGCGGCTGTCCGGCCTGCTGGAGGACGCGGGTTACGTCAAGGCCGGGCAGGACGGCGACCCGGACCTGGTCGTGTTCAACACCTGCGCGGTGCGGGAGAACGCCGACAACAAGCTGTACGGCAACCTCGGGCAGCTGGCGCCGGTCAAGAGCCGCCACAAGGGCATGCAGATCGCCGTCGGCGGCTGCCTCGCCCAGAAGGACCGCGACACCATCGTCCGCAAGGCCCCCTGGGTCGACGTGGTGTTCGGCACCCACAACATCGGCCACCTGCCGGCGCTGCTGGAGCGGGCCGCGGTCGAGCGCAAGGCCCAGGTCGAGATCCTGGAGTCGCTGGAGACCTTCCCCTCCACCCTGCCGACCCGCCGCGAGTCCGCGTACGCCGCGTGGGTCGCCATCTCCGTCGGCTGCAACAACACCTGCACCTTCTGCATCGTCCCCGCGCTGCGCGGCAAGGAGGAGGACCGCCGCCCCGGCGACGTCCTCGCCGAGATCGAGGCGCTGGTGGACGAGGGCGTCATCGAGGTGACCCTGCTCGGCCAGAACGTCAACGCCTACGGCTCCGACCTGGGCGACCGCGAGGCCTTCTCCAAGCTGCTGCGCGCCGCCGGCCAGATCGAGGGCCTGGAGCGGATCCGCTTCACCTCGCCGCACCCGCGCGACTTCACCGACGACGTGATCGCCGCGATGGCCGAGACGCCGAACGTGATGCACCAGCTGCACATGCCGCTGCAGTCCGGCTCCGACACCGTCCTCAAGGCGATGCGTCGCTCCTACCGCCAGGAGCGCTTCCTCGGGATCATCCGGAAGGTTCGCGAGGCGATGCCGGACGCGGCCATCTCCACGGACATCATCGTGGGCTTCCCCGGCGAGACCGAGGAGGACTTCGAGCAGACGATGCACACCGTCCGCGAGGCCCGCTTCACCAACGCCTTCACCTTCCAGTACTCCAAGCGCCCCGGCACCCCGGCCGCCGAGATGGCGGACCAGGTGCCGAAGGCCGTCGTGCAGGCCCGCTACGACCGGCTGATCGCCCTCCAGGAGGAGATCTCCTGGGAGGAGAACAAGAAGCAGGTCGGCCGCACCCTGGAGATCCTGGTCGCCGAGGGCGAGGGCAAGAAGGACGACAAGACCGACCGGCTCTCCGGCCGCGCCCCCGACAACCGGCTGGTGCACTTCACCAGGCCGACGGAGCCGGTGCGCCCGGGCGACCTGGTGACCGTCGAGATCACCTACGCCGCCCCGCACCACCTGCTCGCCGAGGGCCCGTCGCTCGCGGTGCGCCGCACCCGGGCCGGCGACGCCTGGGAGAAGCGCCAGGCCAAGCCCGCGGCCAAGCCGGCCGGGGTGATGCTCGGCCTGCCGGGCATCGGTGCCCCGGCCGCGCTGCCCCTGGCCGCTCCGGCGGGCGGGGCCTGCTGCGGCGACTGACGGCCCGCTCCTCGAACGGGTCCCGCTCCTCGAACGGCGGCCCGGCGGGACTTCGAGTCCGGCCGGGCCGCCGTCGCCGTTTGGCTAGAGTGATCCGCATGCTGGTAGCCGCCGCCGTGTGCCCCTGTCCGCCGCTGCTCGTCCCCGAGGTCGCCGCCGGGGCGGCCGCCGAACTGGACCCGCTGCGGGCCGCCTGCGACGAGGCCCTCGCGGCGCTGATCGCGGCCGGACCGCAGCTGGTCGTGGTGGTCGGCGCCGGCCCGGAGGCCGAGGTGTGGACCGAGGGCGGGGCCGGCTCCTTCCACCGCTACGGGGTGCCGCTGGTCGCCAAGCTGCCCGGCGGCCGGGTCGAGGGGCCGGAGCTGGCGCCCTCGCTGACGGTCGGCGCCTGGCTGCTGGAGCGCGCCGGGGTGACGCTGCCGACGCACGCCTGCGCGGTGCCCGCCGACGCGCCCGCCGACCGGATGCTCGGGCTCGGCCAGGGCCTGGCCCAGCTGGCCGACCGGGTCGGCCTGCTGGTGGTGGGCGACGGCAGCGCCTGCCGCTCGGTGAAGGCGCCCGGCTACCTGGACGAGCGCGCCGAGGGCTTCGACGCCGCCCTGGCCGCCGCGCTGGGCTCAGCCGACCTGCCCGCGCTCGCCGCTTTGGACGCCGGGCTGGCCGCCGAGCTCAAGGCCGAGGGCCGGGCGCCCTGGCAGGTGCTGGCCGGCGCCGCGGAGGGCGCCGGCCTCACCGCGCGGCTCGGCTACCAGGACGCCCCGTACGGGGTCGGCTACGTCGTGGCGTCCTGGAGCTGATCGGAGCGCGGGGCGTCAGGCCCGCGGCGCCTGGCCGTTGCCGCCGGCCGGCCCCTCCTCGCCCGGCTTCGGCTTGTGGGCGAAGTCGTCCACCGCGCCCTTGGCCTTGCTGGCGCCGTGCTCGATCTTCTCGCTGTACTTGCCCTTGGTCGCCTTGTCGATCGCGCCGCCGGCCTTGTCCACCGCGTGCTCGATCTGCTCGCTGTGCTTGCCGGCGAGCTCACTGGCCTTGCCCTTGAGCTCTTCGGCCTTGCCCTTGAGGTTGTCCATCAGACCCATGGCGATCTCACCCTTTCGTCCCTGTCTCCTGCCCAACGTCCGTCACCGCCGAACCGTTCGCAAACCGGCTCAACTGCGGAAACGGCGGAGATGGCCGGAGACGGCTGGACACAGTCACATCGTCGCGCAGTCGGGGCCGACGGGCAGCCCGGTCACCGGTGCGGCGGCGGTTTTGCGAGACTGGAGCGGTGAGCAGCTCCCGTACCGACCAGTCCCGCGCCGCCCAGCCCCGAGTGGTCTGCATCGTCGGCGCGACCGCCGCCGGCAAGTCCGACCTGGCCGTCGCCATCGCCCGCAGCCTCGGCGGCGAGGTGATCAACACCGACTCGATGCAGCTGTACCGGGGCATGGACATCGGCACCGCCAAGCTCACCCCCGCCGAGCGCGGCGGCGTGCCGCACCACCTGCTGGACGTCTGGGACGTCACCGAGGCCGCCAGCGTCGCCGAGTACCAGCGGCTGGCCCGGGCCGAGATCGACCGGCTGCTCGCGGCCGGGCGCACGCCCGTCCTGGTCGGCGGCTCCGGGCTGTACGTCCGGGCGGCGATCGACGAGATGGAGTTCCCCGGCACCGACCCGGCGGTCCGGGCCCGGCTGGAGGCCGAGCTGGAGGAGGCCGGCCCGCTCGCGCTGCACCGGCGGCTGGCCGAGCTGGACCCGGCGGCCGCGGAGGCGATCCTGACCGGCAACGGGCGGCGGATCGTCCGCGCGCTGGAGGTCATCGAGATCACCGGGCAGCCGTTCACCGCGAACCTGCCCGGCAACACCGCCGTCTACGACGCGGTGCAGATCGGGGTCGCGGTGCCGCGCCCCGAACTGGACGAGCGGATCACGCTGAGGGTCGACCTGATGTGGCGGGCCGGACTGCTGGACGAGGTGCGCGCGCTGGAGCGGGTCGGGCTGCGGGAGGGGCGGACGGCCTCCCGGGCGCTCGGCTACCAGCAGGTGCTGGACCACTTCGCCGGCGAGTGCACCGAGGACGAGGCACGGGCGGAGACCGTCCGGGCCACCAAGCGCTTCGCCCGCCGTCAGGAGTCCTGGTTCCGCCGCGACGGCCGGATCAACTGGCTGTCCCGGCCGGCCGGCACCGACCCCGTCGAGCTGCTGGAACGCTCCCTGGAGCTGATCGACCGTCAGGAGCGTCCGGCCGGGTAGGCGGGTTCCGGCCAATCCGGCGGTGCACCTGCGCGCGCAGGTGGCCGTGCAGGACGAACCGGCGGTCACGGCCCGATCACGTGATGGCCACGGATCACCCGTCGACGCCGGTCAGGCCCGGAACGCCCGTCTGGACATGCCATCATCGAAGGCGTAGGGGTCGGCCGCGCGGGCCGACCGTGCCCGACCGCGAGTCCGCTCGTGTCGAACTGTCAGGGGAGGCCGCGTGTCGACGGGTACCGGCCCCGAACCCGGCCAGAGCGGGAGTGTCACCGCACCGGCCGACGAGTCGACGATGGGTGACCTCCCCGTGCTGACCGGCCTGGAGGCGCCCACCTCCTACGCGGTCGCACTGCCGGCCCTGGACACCCGCACCCCGGCGGGCGCGGTGCACGAGCGGGAGATCCGACCGCTGCGCCGGCTCCGCTGGTGGCAGACCCTGCCGATCGCCCTGCTGGGCATCCTCGGCTCGCTGATGTTCGCCTTCCCGCTCGCCTTCGGCTCGGCCGGCGCGCGCGCCACCATGGTCGGCATGCTCGGGCTGCTGCTCACCGCCGCCTCGGTCGGCTGGGGGGCGATGGCCGCCCGGCACGCCGGGTACAAGTGGCCGGGCCTGCCGCGCCGCGGCTCCGGGCAGCGGGCCGGCTGGAAGGCGATCGCGCTCTACACCCTGATCGCGCTGGTGGCCTGTGCGCTGGCCGTCTGGCGGGTCGCCTACCTGCGCTGATCCGTGGGCTGCCGGTGTCGCCCCCCCTGCTGCCCCGCGCCGATCCACCGGTCGGACCGCCCGGGTGGCCGGTGCGCCCGTTCAGTACCATCGGGAGGGTGAGCGCATCCTCCCCGCAGCCGGTCGGCGTCCCCTTCTTCAAGGGGCACGGCACCCAGAACGACTTCGTCATCGTCCCGGACCCGGACGGCGCGCTGGAGATCGGCCCCGCGGCCGTCGCCGCGCTGTGCGACCGGCGGGCCGGCATCGGCGGGGACGGGCTGCTGCGCGTGGTGCGCTCCGCCGCCGAGCCGGCCGCCGCGGACCAGGCCGACCGGGCCGAGTGGTTCATGGACTACCGCAACTCCGACGGCAGCATCGCCGAGATGTGCGGCAACGGCGTGCGGGTCTTCGCCCGCTACCTGGTCGAGGCCGGCCTGGCCGAGCCCGGCGAGTTCGCGGTCGCCACCCGCGCCGGGGTGCGGACGGTGCGGGTCGCCGAGGACGCCGGGGACGGGACGCCCGGCGAGGTCACCGTCGACATGGGCCGGGCCCGGCTGCCCGGGCCGGACGGCGTCGAGGTCGCGGTCGGCGCGCGGCGCTGGCCCGCGCTGAACGTCAACATGGGTAATCCGCACGCGGTGGCCTTCGTGGACAGCCTCGACCACGCCGGGGACCTGCTGTCCGCGCCGCTGACCAGCCCCGAAGGGGCCTACCCGGAAGGCGTGAACGTCGAGTTCGTGGTGGACCGCGGGCCGCGGCACGTCGCCATGCGGGTGTACGAGCGCGGCTCCGGCGAGACCCGCTCCTGCGGGACCGGCACCTGCGCCGTCGCGGTGGCCGCCATCCGCCGGGACGGCGTCGACCCGGCGGTCACCGGCGAGCCGGCCACCTACACCGTGGACGTGCCGGGCGGCCGACTGGTCATCACCGAGCACCCGGACGGCCGGATCGAGAAGACCGGCCCGGCGGTCATCGTGGCCGCCGGCGAGATCGACGCCCGCTGGTGGGCCGAACTGGGGCGGGTCTGACACGCCTGGGGCGCGGCTCGGACAGCTGACGGCCCGGTTTGCCCATTTCGCGCGGCGGTGAATCCGCCCGTTCGAGTGACGCGTGTCGCGGACGGGAAGCAAGGCATCGCGGAACGTGCTCTGCTCGGTAGCATGGACCACCGGGAAGGCGCCCCTCGGCGGGGTGGCGGCCGGTGATCGCTGCCGGAGGTGCGCCGATGACCATCGAAGCCGGGCAGTCCCTGACGGGGCAGCCGACGTCCGCACGGCAAGCCGGGGCCAGGCGGCCCTTGGGGGAGCTCGGCCGGGCCGCGCTCGGCCGGGCCGGGCGGGCCGCCCTGCTGGCCACCGGCCGGCCGCCCGTCCCGGACGCCCTCGAACCGCTCGTCCGAGTCCACCGCGAGCACCATCCGCAGGCCGACCTCGGCCTGCTCGCCCGGGCCTACCGGCTCGCCGAGGCCAGCCACCGGGGCCAGAAGCGCAAGAGCGGCGGGCCGTACATCACCCACCCGCTCGCCGTCACCATGATCCTGGCCCAACTCGGCGCCGGGACAACCACCTTGGTCGCCTCGCTGCTCCACGACACCGTCGAGGACACCGAATTGACGCTCGATCAGGTGAGTGCCGGCTTCGGGCCCGAAGTTGCCTACCTGGTCGACGGGGTGACGAAACTGGAGAAGGTCGACTTCGGCGCCGCCGCCGAGGCCGAGACCTTCCGCAAGATGCTGGTCGCCACCGGCGACGACGTCCGGGTGATGGTGATCAAGCTCGCCGACCGGCTGCACAACATGCGCACCATCCGGCACATGAAACCGGCCAGCCAGGTGCGGATCGCCAAGGTCACCCGGGACGTGCTGATCCCGCTGGCCGAACGGCTCGGCATCCAGGTGCTCAAGGCGGAGCTGGAGGACATCGTCTTCGCCACCCTGCACCCCGAGGAGCACGCCCGCACCCGGGCCCTGATGGCCGGTCACGAGGGCGAGCCGGACACCCTGCTGGCCCCCTTCGCCCGGCTGCTGGCCCGCCAGCTGTCCGAGACCGGGGTGGCCGCCGAGGTCACCGTCCGGCCCCGGCACTGCGTGTCGCTGCACCGGGTGCTGCTCAAGCGGGCCGCCGCGCCCGGCCCGGACGGGCGGCCGCAGGGGCCGCAGCCCGCCGACTTCGGGCGGCTGCTGGTGGTCGTCGAGGAGAACGCCGACTGCTACGCCGTGCTCGGCGAGCTGCACACCTGCTGGACGCCGCTGCCCGGCGAGTTCAAGGACTTCGTCGCCGCCCCCAAGTTCAACCTCTACCAGTCGCTGCACACCGCCGTGGCGCTCAGCGGCGGCACGGTCGTCGAGGTGCTGGTGCGCACCCGGCGGATGCACGAGGTCGCCGAGACCGGGGTGGTCGCGCTCGGCGACCCGGAGCCGGCCGGCGCCGTCCAGGACGCCGACGAACTCGACCGCACCGACCCGGCCCGGCCCGGCTGGCTCAGCCGGCTGCTGGAGTGGCAGCAGGAGACGCCCGACCCGGACGCCTTCTGGTCCGCGCTCACCGCCGACCTGGCCGGCGACCGCGAGATCACCGTCGTGACGGAGAGCGGCGAAACGCTTCAGCTGAGGGCCGGCGCCACCTGCGTGGACGCCGCCTACCTGCTCGGCGAGGAGACCGGCCACCGGTGTATCGGAGCCCGGGTCAACGGCCGGCTCACCGCGCTCTCCACCGTCTTGCAGGACGGCGACCTGCTCGCCGTGCTCACCGAGGCCGTGCCCACCGGAACCGTGCTCACCGAGGACGGGCCGCGCCCCGCCGAACCCTCCGGGCCCGCGCCCGAGTGGCTCGCGCACGCCCGGACCCCGGCCGCCCGGCTGGCCATCGAACGCTGGCTCGCCGACCACCCGGCCCGGCTCCCGGCGGTGCGCACCGGCCCCTCCAGCGGCCAGCCCGTCCCGCCCGCGCACCGCACCACCGAGCGCCGGCCGGCCCCGGTCGCGGTGGCCGGCCGGCCCGGGGCGCCGGTCCGGCTGGCCCGCTGCTGCACGCCCGTGCCGCCGGACGAGGTGGCCGGCTACCCGATCCGCGGCGGAGCCGTCGCCGTGCACCGCACCGGCTGCCCGGCCGGGGAGCGGATGCGCGCGGCCGGGCGCGCCGAGCTGGAGGTCCGCTGGCGGCCGGAGGGAACCCCGGCGGCCGGCCACCGGGCCACCCTGCGGGCCGAGGCGCTCAACCGGCCCCGGCTGCTCGCCGACCTCACCGCGGCCATCTCCGCCGAGGACGTCGGCATCGTCTCGGCCGAGGTCGAACCGCCGCAGGAGCTGCGGGTCCGGCACACCTACACCGTCGAACTGCCCGAGCCGGCCGCGCTGCCCGCGCTGATGCGGGCGATGCTCAAGGTCTCCGGGGTGTACGACGTCAGCCGGCCGCAGGCCCCGGACACCGGCGGGGCCCGCCACTCCGGGGAAAATGGGGATGACCGGTCCGCGCCGGGCGTGGGACCATCATGGGGAATTCACGGCCGGTCCACGGCGTTCTCAGGGCACAGGAGCCCCGATGGCACCCGAGGACCTGAGGGGTAGCTCACCTCGCCCGGCGGTAACCGGGGCGGCAGCTGGGCAGACTCCGGGTGGGACCGCACAGGGCGGTCCCCACAGGCCATCCGCACCAGCGACCAAAGGACAGAATGACCTCCACGTCCGACACCCGCGACCACGCCGACGCCCCGCGCCGCCTGAACGGTCTGCGGGCGGAAGCCCTCATGGACGAGGACCTCGCGGCCATCGACGAGGACCGCGGCCACCACTACGACGGCGACCAGTACGACCGCAGCGAGCGTGCCGCCCTGCGCCGCGTCGCCGGCCTCTCCACCGAACTCGAAGACGTCACCGAGGTCGAGTACCGCCAGCTCCGCCTGGAGCGCGTGGTGCTCGTCGGCGTCTGGACGGACGGCACCCTGGAGGAGGCGGAGAACTCGATGGCCGAGCTCGCCGCCCTCGCCGAGACGGCCGGCTCCCAGGTGCTGGACGGCGTGATCCAGCGCCGCGACAAGCCCGACGCGGCCACCTACATCGGCTCCGGCAAGGCGAAGGAACTGCGCGACATCGTGGCGGCCACCGGCGCCGACACCGTGGTCTGCGACGGTGAGCTCACCCCCGGCCAGCTGATCCACCTGGAGGACGTGGTCAAGGTCAAGGTCGTCGACCGGACGGCCCTGATCCTGGACATCTTCGCCCAGCACGCCAAGTCCCGGGAGGGCAAGGCGCAGGTCTCGCTCGCGCAGATGCAGTACATGCTGCCGCGCCTGCGCGGCTGGGGTCAGTCGCTGTCCCGGCAGATGGGTGGTGGCGGCTCCGCCTCGTCCGGCGGCGGCATGGCGACCCGTGGTCCCGGTGAGACCAAGATCGAGACCGACCGGCGCCGGATCCGCGAGAAGATGGCGAAGCTCCGCCGCGAGATCGCCGAGATGAAGAAGGGCCGCGACACCAAGCGCCAGGAGCGCAAGCGCCACCAGGTGCCGTCGGTGGCCATCGCCGGGTACACCAACGCCGGCAAGTCGTCCCTGCTCAACCGGCTCACCGGGGCGGGCGTCCTGGTGGAGAACTCCCTGTTCGCCACCCTGGACCCGACCGTCCGCCGGGCCCAGACCCCGAGCGGGCGGCTCTACACCCTGGCCGACACCGTCGGCTTCGTCCGGCACCTGCCGCACCACCTGGTCGAGGCCTTCCGCTCGACCATGGAGGAGGTCGCCGACGCGGACCTCATCCTGCACGTGGTCGACGGCTCGCACCCCGAGCCGGAGACGCAGCTGGCCGCCGTCCGCGAGGTCATCGTCTCGGTCGACGCGCAGAACGTGCCGGAGATCGTGGTGATCAACAAGGCGGACGCCGCCGACCCGCACGTGCTGCAGCGCCTGCTGCTCCGCGAGCCGCACGCCATCGTGGTGTCGGCCCGCAGCGGCGAGGGCATCGAGGAGCTGCTGAAGCTCATCGACGACGAGCTGCCGCGCCCGGCGATCGAGGTGCGGGCCCTGGTGCCCTACACCCAGGGCGGGCTGGTCTCCCGGGTGCACGCCGAGGGCGAGCTGCTCGGCACCGAGCACACCGGCGAGGGCACGCTGCTGCACGCCAAGGTGCCGGCCGAGCTGGCCGCCGAACTGGAGCGCTACGCGGTGGCGCTGCAGGTCTGAGGCGACGGGCCGACGAAGGGCCCCCGGACGCGACCGTGATGCCGTTGGGCATCGCGCGAGCGTGCGGGGGCCCTTCGCGTGCGCGAGCGTGCGGGGCCGTGCGGGGGCTCGTCCGGGCGTCCGGGCGTCCGGGCGTCCGAGCGTGCGGGCGTGCGGGCTACTTCACGTTCTTGGCGAAGTAGTCGAAGGCCTGCTTCGCCTGGTCCTGGAGCGAGGGGCCGGCCAGGTACCCGGGCGGGTTGCGGCTGCCGATCGCGGTGACGCTGATCAGGTTGGGCTTGCCGTCCTTGGTGATGAACCAGCCGCCGCCGCTGGAGCCGCCGGTCACGGTGCAGCCGGTGACGTACATCGGCGGGCGGCTCCGGTCGGGGGAGAGCCTGGCCGGCGGGACCGGGGACTCGCAGCGGGAGAGCTCCAGGCCGTCGGACGGCCGATCGGTCGGGTAGCCGTACGCGGTCGCCGAGCCGATCTGCTCGCGCGGGGCGTTGAACCAGACCGGGACCGAGCCGCCGACCGCCTCCTCCAGCGACGCGCCGGAGCCGCCCTCGCCGCGCACCCGGATGATCCCGTAGTCGTACTGGTGGTGGGCGCCGACGCCGTCCTCCCCGAGCCAGGTCGGCGACACCAGCGCGCGCACCGCCACCCACCGGCCGTACGGCGCGGCCTGCTGCTCGGTGAGCGGTTTGCCGCGGGCCGCCTGGCCGTCCCGGTTGAAACCGGGCACGAAGGTGATGTTCCGCAGCCAGCCGCCACCCTTGCCGTCGTGCAGGCAGTGCGCGGCGGTGTAGACGAGGTTGCTGCGGCCCGGGTTGGCCGGGTCGGAGACCACCGTCGCGGAGCAGACCGCGTCGCCCTGGGGCGTGGTGACGAAGAGCCGGCCGACCACGGCGGTGGCCGGGCCGTACGGGTGCGGCTGCGGCGTGGCCGCGACGGCCGCGGGCGGGGCGTCCGGCCGGCCGCCGTCCGGTGCGGCGGTGAGCGGGTACTCCGGGGTGGGCCGGCCCTTGGCGGCGGCCATCCGGGTGGTCGACCAGAAGCCCGGGGCCACCTCGTTGGCGAAGCCGCTGCCGGAGACGAACCGGGCCCAGTCCTCCACCTTCCAGCCCGTCAGGTCGCCCAGGCTGGTGGGCGCCGAGGTGGGGAGGGCGGGCGGTGGCGCGGCCGCCGCGGCGCCGGAGTCGTCCGGCCCGCAGGCGGTCGCGGCGAGCGCGAGCACGGCGAGCACCGCGGCGCCGGTCGGTCCGGATCGGCGCCGCGGTCCGCGGCCGGTGTGCTTCGGCATGCTGCATCGTCCCCCGGGGGCGGCCTCCGCCGCCCGTACGGCTTGGTCCGGTCCGACCGGAAAGGGCCTACGGCTTCTTGGAGATCCAGTCCAGCGCCTGCTTGGCGACCGTCTCCAGGTACGGGCCGCTCAGCGAGGTGTGGTCCTCGGTGCCGATGGACGTGTTGCTGACCAGGGCGGTCTTCCCGTCCGGCATGGTGGCGAACCAGCCGCCGCCGCTGGAGCCCTGGGTCATGTTGCAGCCGATGGTGAGCATCGACGGGCGCTTGGCGTCGAACGACAGCCGGGTCGGCTTGCCGCCGTCGCACCTGTACAGCTCCTGGCCGTCGAACGGCTTGTAGAGCGGGTAGCCGACCGCCGCGACGGACACCTTGTCGCGCGGGGCGTCGAACCAGACCGGGACGGCCGAACCGACCGTCTCCTCCAGCGACTTGCCGGAGTCGTTCTGGTTGTGCACCCGCATGACGGCGAAGTCGTACTGGTTCGCGGCGTCACCGGTGCCGCCGCCCTCGACCATCCACTGCGGCGAGGTGGTGACCAGGTCGGCCCACCAGGTGCCCAGCGGGGCCAGTTCGGACAGCGGGGCCTTCTTGCCGCCGCTGGAGGCGCCCGAGTTGTTGTAGGCGGGAACGAAGACCAGGTCCTTGAAGAAGTCGCCGCCCTTGCCCGCGTGCACGCAGTGGCCGGCCGTCCAGACCAGATTGCTCCTGCCCGGGTGCTGCGGGTCGGTGATCACCGTCGCCGAGCAGTTGCCCCGGCCGCCCTGGGCACTGAAGAACACCTTCCCGGACGGCTGCTTGGTGTACGGGCGGGGCACCGGCACGGCCTTGACCACCGGCGGGTCCGGGTCCGTCACGCCGTTGTCGGCGGCCGGCTTGGCGGTGGGCGGGGCCGGATCGGCGGGCTTGGAGTCGCCCATCTTGTCCGGGTTCCAGAAGTCCTTCACCACCGGGTTGTTGAAGACGTGCTTGGACGCCCACGAGTCCCAGTCCTCGAACTTCCACTTCTTCAGGTCGTCCCAGGACTTCGGCAGGCCCTCCAGCAGACTGGTCGGGATGCCCGACGGGAGGGTGATCCCGCCGATCACGCCGCCCCCCGGGGCGGCGGTGCCGGACGCGGGCGGCGGCGCGGCGCTGCCGCCCCCGTCGCCCGCCGGGCCGTCCGGCCCGCAGGCGCTCGCCGCGAGCAGCGCCCCCGTGACGAGGGCGACGGCCATGGCTGACCGGTGGATCGATGGCATGTGTGCGCTTCCCCCTGTGCTCGATCGGGCTGTCGTGCGGCGACTCGCCGCTGTGGAGTCTTCCACCGGTCACCAGGACGGCGGCGGTCGCCCCCCGGGTTGCGGCCCCGACCGGAGGTCACCGATCCGTGACGTGGCCGCCGACGGCCCGTCGGCCCAGCAGGGCCCCGCGCGCCGGACGCGGACAATCCCCGATCTTCACCCGGACGAGTGAGTCAACCTTGTGATCACCCGTCAGGGATAGGTAACCCTTACCTGACGCGACGGTGCGAGCGCCCGCCGATCCTCTCCACCACCCGTGCGTCCGCACCCCCACGCGCCCCAAGGAGCAGCCTTGAGCACCGCCCTCACCGGAGCCCCGCCCGCCCCGCTGCTGCCCGCGGACCGGCCGGCCGAGCCCGATCCGCTGCTGCACCCGGACCCCGCCGTCGCCGCCGAACAGGCCGCACTGGAAGCCCTGCTGCGCTGCTGGACGCGCGAGACCGGCGCCCGCCCCGGCCCCGACGGCCGGCTGCGGATCGCCGTCCTCGGCGGCGCCGCCCGGCTCTCCGCCCCCGTCCGCTACTGGTCGCCCGGCGGCTGGCACCGGTTCGGCCCCGCCGTCCTCTCCGCCGGGGAGGGCACCGCCGACGCCCCCGTGGACGCCGTCACCACCGCCGCGCTGCTCGCCGCCGCGGCCGCCGACCGCCCCGACCCCGGGCAGGTCGCCGACCTCGCCGCCCGGGTCGCCGACTCGGTCGTCCGCACCGCCGACATCCTCGCCCACCGCCGCACCGCCGCCCCCGCCGGCGGCCCGGAACGCTCGCACTTCCTCGCCGCCGAACAGTCCCTGCTGCTCGGCCACCCGCTGCACCCCACCCCGAAGAGCCGCGACGGCCTCGGCCCGGCCCAGAGCGCCGCCTACTCGCCCGAACTGCACGGCTCCTTCCAACTCCACTGGTACGCGGTCCACCGCGACCTGCTCGCCGCCGGCTCCGCCCTCACCGAGAGCGCCGACCGGATCACCGCGGACCTGCTCGGGGACCATGCCGCCCTGCCGCCCGGCACCGCCGCCCTGCCGCTGCACCCCTGGCAGGCCCGCGAACTCGCCCACCGCCCGGCCGTCGCCGCCCTGCTCGCCGACGGGCTGCTGCACGACCTCGGCCCGGCCGGCGAACCCTGGCACCCCACCTCCTCGGTGCGCACCGTCTACCGCCCCGGCACCCCCTGGATGTTCAAGCTCTCGCTCGGCCTGCGGATCACCAACTCCCGCCGGGAGAACCTGCGCAAGGAACTCCACCGCGGCCTGGAGGTGCACCGGCTGCTGGAGAGCGGCCTGGCCGCCGAATGGCACCGCGCCCACCCCGGCTTCGACATCGTCCGCGACCCGGCCTGGATCGGCGTCGACCACCCCGCCCTCGGCGACCCGGGCGGCCTGGACACCGTGCTGCGCGCCCAGCCCTTCGCCCCCGCCGACCGCGCGCTGTGCGTCGCCGGGCTGGTCGCCGAACAGCCGCTCGGCACCGGCGACACCGTGCCGTCCCGGCTCGGCGACACCCTGCGGGCGCTCGCCGTCCGCTGCGGCCGTCCGCTGCGGACCGTCGCCGCCGAATGGTTCCTGCGCTACCTGGACGCCGTCGTGCTGCCCGTCCTCTGGCTGGACGGCACGGCCGGCATCGCCCTGGAGGCGCACCAGCAGAACAGCCTCGTCCTGCTCGACGCCGACGGCTGGCCCAGCGGAGGCCGCTACCGCGACAACCAGGGCTACTACTACCGGGAGAGCGCCGCCGACCGGCTCACCGCGCGGCTGCCCGGGCTCGGCGAGCACAGCGACACCTTCCTGCCCGACGAGGTGATCGACCACCACTTCGCCTACTACCTCGGCATCAACCACGTCCTCGGCCTGGTCGGCGCCTTCGGCAGCCAGGGGCTCGCCGACGAGACCGTGCTGCTGGCCGGGCTGCGCCGCTTCCTGGCCGGCCCGCGGGCCGCCGCCACCGGCTCGGCGCTGCCCGGGCTGCTGCTCGACGCGCCCACCCTGCCGTGCAAGGCCAACCTGCTCACCCGGATCAACGGCCTGGACGAACTGGTCGGCCCGGTCGCCACCCAGTCCGTCTACGTGGACATCCCCAACCCGCTGGCGGGCGCATGAGCCTGCTCGACGACCCGCCGGGATGGGGCGCGATCCCCACCCCGGCCGGCGAGTTCCGGCTCAGCCCGGTCCGGCTGCCCGCCGACCTGGACCTGCTCGCCGGGTGGATGAACGACCCCGAGATCGCCGCGTTCTGGCAGCTCGCCGGGCCGCCCGACGCCACCGAACGGCACCTCCGGGCCCAACTCGACGGCGACGGCCGCAGCGTGCCCTGCCTCGGCCTGCTCGACGGCGCCCCGACGAGCTACTGGGAGGTCTACCGCGCCGACCTCGACCCGCTCGCCCGGCACTACCCGGCCCGGCCGCACGACACCGGCGTCCACCTCCTGCTCGGCCCCGCCGAGAGCCGCGGCCGGGGCCTCGGCGCCGTCCTGCTGGCCGCCCTCGCCGAGCGGATCCTGCGGCAACGGCCCCGCTGCGAACGGGTCGTCGCCGAACCGGACGTCCGCAACCGGCGCTCCGTCCGGGCCTTCGAACGGGCCGGATTCCGGCTGGACACCGAACTCGACCTGCCCGACAAGCGCGCCGCCCTGATGGTCCGTGCCCGCGTCCCCTTCGTCGCCTAGGACACCCCCGTGGACACCCCAGCACCCCAGCCGCCGTACGACCTGCTCGGCGTCGGCATCGGCCCCTTCAACCTCTCGCTCGCCGCGCTCGCCGCGCCCGTCCCCGGCCTGCGCACGCTCTTCTGCGACCAGCGCCCGGAGTTCCGCTGGCACCCCGGCATGCTGGTGGACGGGGCCCGGATGCAGGTGCCGTTCCTCGCCGACCTGGTCTCCCTCGTCGACCCGACCAACCCGTGGTCCTTCCTCAACTACCTGCGCGACCAGGACCGGCTCTTCCCGTTCTACTTCGCCGAGCGCTTCCAACTGCCCCGCCGCGAGTACGACCACTACTGCCGGTGGGCCGCCGAACGGCTCGCCAACTGCCACTTCGGCACCGAGGTCACCGCCCTGCACTGGGAAGCCCCGCACTTCCGGGCCGAGCTGACCGACACCGCGACCGGGCGGCGGACCGAGGTGCACGCCCGCAACCTCGCCCTCGGCGTCGGCACCCGGCCCGTCCTGCCCGAGGCCTTCACCGCCCTCGACGGTCACCCGCGCGCCTTCCACTCCGCCGACTACCTGGACCGCCGCGGCGACCTCGTCGGCGCCCGGGACATCACCGTGGTCGGCAGCGGGCAGTCCGGCGCCGAGGTCTTCCTCGACCTGCTCCGCCGCCACGACGGCGACGGCGTCCGGCTGCGCTGGCTCACCCGGACCAGGGCGCTCGCGCCGATGGAGTACTCCAAGCTCGGCCTGGAGCACTTCACCCCCGACTACACCCGCTACTTCCACAGCCTGCCCGAACCCGTCCGGGACACCCTGGTCGCCGCCCAGTGGCAACTCCACAAGGCCGCCAGCGCCGAAACCCTCGCCGAGATCCACGACCACCTCTACGAACGCACCATCGGCCGCCCGATCGACACCGCCCCGGTCGACATCACCCCCGGCACCGCCGTCACCGAAGCCCGCCCCGGCCCCTGCGGCGGCCTCGAACTGCACTGCCGGCACGGCGACTCCGGCGCCGAACACGTCCTGCGCACCGACGCCGTGGTGCTCGCCACCGGCTACCGGGCCGCCCGGCCGGCCGCGCTCGAACCGCTCGCCCGGCTGATCGACTGGGACCGGGGCGGGCGCTACCGGGTCGACCTCGACCACCGGGTCGCCACCCGGCCCGAACTCACCGGCGGCCTCTACGTCCAGAACGCCGAACTGCACACCCACGGCGTCGGCGCCCCCGACCTGGGACTCGGCGCCCACCGGGCCGCCGTGATCCTCAACGCCGTCACCGGTCGGACCGTCCACCGGCTGCCCGCCCGCACCGCCTGGACCGGCTTCGCGCCGCCCGGGACCGCCCCCGCCGCGGGCGCCGCCGCTGCCGCCGCTGCCGCCGCTGTCGCCGCTGCCGCCGAGGGCACCCCCACCGAGAGCACCCCCACCGTCCCCCGTCCCCAGGAGCTGACCCGTGCCGCAACCGTCGGCCGCTGAACCGCCGTTGTACCTGCCCCCGCACCTGACCGCCGGGCACTGGCGGCGGGCCGGGCGCGCCCTGCTGGCCAAGATGCTCGGCGAGTTCGCCTACGAGGAACTGCTCACGCCCGTCCGCGCCGCCGCCGACGGCGAGTACCTGCTCTGGCTGCCCGAGGCCGAGTACCGCTTCACCGCCCGCCGCGGCGCATACGGAAGCTGGCGGGTCGACCCGGAGTCGGTCCGCTGCTCAGACCCGGACGGCCTCGACCCGCTGCGCTTCCTCCCGCACGCCCGGCACGCCCTCGGCCTGCGCGGCGAGACCACCGGCCACCTGATCCGCGAACTCACCGCCACCCTGACCGCCGACGCGCACCAGCTCGCCACCGCGCTCACCGCCGCCGAACTCGCCGACCTCGACCACCCCGCCCTGGAGGGCCGCCAGGACGGCCACCCCTGGATCGTCCCCAACAAGGGCCGGATCGGCTTCTCCGCCACCGACGCCGCCCGCTGGGCCCCGGAGGCCCGCACCCCGCGCCCGCTGCCCTGGATCGCCGTCCACCGCCGGCTCGCCGAGTACCGCGGCGTGCCCGGCCTGGATCGGCCCGAGCAGCTGTACGCCCGCGAACTCGACGACCCGGACGCGCTGCGCGCCGCCCTCGGCCCGGCCGCCGACGACTACCTGCTGCTGCCCGTCCACCCCTGGCAGTGGGACGAGACGATCGTCCCGCTGTTCGCACCCTGGATCGCCTCCGGCGAGATCGTCCCGCTGCCCTCCGACGGCGACCCACGGCTGCCCCAGCAGTCCATCCGCTCCTTCTTCAACACCGCCCACCCCGAGCGCTGCACCGTCAAACTGCCGCTGTCCGTCCTCAACACCCTGGTCTGGCGCGGCCTGCCCACCGAACGCACCCTCGCCGCGCCCGCCGTCACCGCCTGGATCCACGGTCTGCGCGACGCCGACCCGTACCTGCGCGACGAGTGCCGGGTGATCCTGCTCGGCGAGATCGCCTCCGTCACCGTCGACCACCCGCTCTACCGAGAGCTGCCCGAGGCGCCCTACCAGTACAAGGAACTCCTCGGCGCGATCTGGCGCGAACCCCTCGGCCCCTTCCTGGACGGCGGCGAACGCGCCCGCACCCTGGCCGCCCTGCTGCAGACCGGCTCCGACGGCCGGGCGCTCGCCGCCGAACTGATCGCCCGCTCCGGGCTCACCCCCGCCGCCTGGACCGGCCGGCTGTTCGGCGCGGTG
Organism: Kitasatospora sp. NPDC088264; assembly: GCF_040685715.1. Taxonomy (NCBI): domain Bacteria; kingdom Bacillati; phylum Actinomycetota; class Actinomycetes; order Kitasatosporales; family Streptomycetaceae; genus Kitasatospora; species Kitasatospora sp. NPDC088264. The sequence continues at coordinate 82,547 of NZ_JBFBIR010000019.1, read as the reverse complement.
CTGCCGCCGCTGCTGCACTTCCTCTACCGGTACGGGCTGGTCTTCTCCCCGCACGGCGAGAACGCCATCGTCGTCTTCGACGAGCACGACGCGCCGACCCGGCTCGCGGTCAAGGACTTCGTCGACGACGTCAACCTCAGCGACCAGGACCTGCCCGAACTGCGCGACCTGCCCGCCGAGGTCGACGACGTCCTGCTGCGGGACGGCCCGCAGGGGCTCTGCCAGTTCCTCCACTCCGGGCTGTTCATCGGCGTCCTGCGCTACCTCGCCCCGCTGCTGGAGGCGCAGACCGGGCTGCCCGAGGCCGAGTTCTGGGCCCTGCTGCGGGCCGAGATCCGCCGCTACCAGGACCGCTTCCCCGGCCTGGGCGAGCGCTTCGAGCTGTTCGACCTGTTCCGGCCGCGGATCGACCGGCTCTGCCTCAACCGCAACCGGCTGCTGCTCGACGGCTACCAGGACCGCCCGCACCGCCCGCACGCCGCCCGGTACGGGACCGTCCCCAACGCCCTGGTGACCCTGGAGGCGGATCTTCCCGGGCGACGGAGCCGGATTGTCACCCCCGCCCCGTAGGCTGGGAGGGTCATGACGAACGACTCCGAAACCCAGCTCCCCGGCGAGACCGAGCTCCCTGGCGAGGACGGCGGCGCCGCCGCCGACGTCGAGGAAGCCGTCGCCGTCCCGCGCTCCCGCATCCCCGACCTGCTGCACGCCGCGGTGGCGGCCGTCGGCGGCGTCGAGCGCCCCGGTCAGGTCCGGATGGCCGAGGCCGTCGCCGACGCCGTCGACAACGCCGAGCACCTGCTCGTCCAGGCCGGCACCGGCACCGGGAAGTCCCTCGCCTACCTGGTGCCCGCGCTCGCCCACGGGGACCGCGTGGTGGTCGCCACCGCCACCCTGGCGCTGCAACGCCAGCTCGTCGAACGGGACTTGCCGCGCACGGTCGAGGCGCTGCACCCGGTGCTGCGCCGCCGCCCGCTGTTCGCGATGCTCAAGGGCCGCTCCAACTACCTGTGCCTGCACCGGGCCAACGAGGGCACCCCGAGCGACGAGGGCGAGGGCCTGTTCGACGCGGCCGAGGCGCTCGGCGGGCCCGCCAGCAAGCTCGGGCAGGACGTGCTGCGGCTGCGCGAGTGGGCCGACGAGACCGACACCGGGGACCGGGACGACCTCAGCCCCGGCGTCTCCGACAAGGCCTGGGCCCAGCTGGCGGTCACCTCCAAGGAGTGCCTGGGCGCCACCCGCTGCGCGTACGGGCAGGAGTGCTTCGCCGAGAAGGCCCGGGAGCGGGCCAAGCTGGCCGACGTCGTGGTCACCAACCACGCGATGCTCGCGATCGACGCGATCGAGGGCGCGCCGGTGCTGCCCGAGCACGGGCTGCTGATCGTCGACGAGGCGCACGAGCTGGTCAACCGGGTCACCGGCGCGGCCACCGCCGAACTGACCGTCGGCGCGGTCAACCGGGCGGTCAAGCGCGCCGCCCGGCTCGCCAACGAGAAGGCCGTGGACGCCTTGCAGGCCGCCGCCGAGAACTACCACGGCCTGATGGAGACCGCCCAGCCCGGCCGGGTCGAGGAACTGCCCGAGTACCTGGCGTACGCGGTCACCTCGATCCGGGACGCCGCCCGCCAGGTGATCAGCTCGCTCGGCGAGACCCGCGACAAGGGGCTCAGCGACGAGGACGCCGTCCGCAAGCAGGCGATGGCCTCCGCCGAGTCGCTGCACGAGACCGCCGAGCGGCTGCTGGAGGACTCCGAGTACGACGTGGTCTGGATCGAGCGCAGCGACCGCTTCGGCATGGGCACCGGCTCGCTGCGGGTCGCGCCGCTCAGCGTCTCCGGGCTGCTGCGCGAGGGCCTCTACAAGGAGCGCTCGGTGGTGCTCACCTCGGCCACCCTCAAGCTCGGCGGGGACTTCAACGGCGTCGCCGCCTCCGTCGGCCTGCCCTCGGACTCCCGGCTGCCGGACCAGCGCACCCCCGGGGACAATCCTTCGGCCGGTTCCGGGTTCGGCGAGGACGCGGTGCCGCACTGGCGCGGCATCGACGTCGGCTCGCCGTTCAAGTACCCCAAGCAGGGCATCCTGTACGTCGCCCGGCACCTCGCAGATCCCGGCCGCGATCCCGAACGGCCGGACATGCTGGACGAGTTGGCGGAGCTGATCGGCGCGGCCGGCGGGCGCACGCTGGGCCTGTTCTCCTCGATGCGCGGCGCCCAGACGGCCGCAGAGGCGCTGCGGGAGCGGCTGGACAACCGGATCCTGCTCCAGGGGGAGGACACCCTGGGCGAGTTGATCCGGGACTTCGCCTCCGACGCGTCCACCTGCCTGTTCGGCACGCTCTCGCTCTGGCAGGGCGTGGACGTGCCCGGCTCGGCCTGCCAGCTGGTCGTGATGGACCGCATCCCGTTCCCCCGGCCGGACGACCCGCTGATGAGCGCCCGCCAGAAGGACGTCGAACAGCGTGGCGGGAACGGCTTCATGGCGGTCGCGGCGACGCACGCGGCGCTGCTGATGGCGCAGGGCGCCGGCCGGCTGGTGCGCGCGGCCGAGGACCGGGGCGTGGTCGCGGTGCTCGACCCGCGGGTGGAGACCAAGCGGTACGGGAGCTTCTTCCGCTCCTCGATGCCGGAGTTCTGGTACACCACGGACCGCAACCAGGTGCGCCGCTCGCTGGCGGCGATCGACGCCTCGGCGCCGCCGGTCAAGCCGGTGGTGAAGCGGGGCTGAGCGGTGCGGTGATCCGGGGTTCCGTCCAGCCCGCCCCCGGGGCCGAGGCGGGGCCCGGAAGCCCCCGGAGAGGCTCCCCGCGACCGCGCGGTGGAGCCCCTTCCCGCTGGGTGCGTGCGAGGCGTCAGAGGCGGCGCAGGACCGCGACGACCTTGCCCAGGATGGTGGCGTTGTCGCCGTTGATCGGCTCGTACGCCGGGTTGTGCGGCATCAGCCAGATCCGGCCGTCCTCGCGCTTGAGCCGCTTGACCGTGGCCTCGCCGTCGATCATCGCGGCCACGATGTCGCCGTTCTCGGCGACCGGCTGCCGGCGCACGGTGACCCAGTCGCCGTCGCAGATGGCCGCCTCGATCATCGAGTCGCCGCGCACGGTGAGCGCGAACAGCTCGCCCTCGCCGACCAGCTGGCGGGGCAGCGGGAAGACGTCCTCGACCGTCTGCTCGGCCAGGATCGGGCCGCCGGCGGCGATCCGGCCGACCAGCGGCACGTACGAGGTGGACGGCCGGCCGGCCGTCTCGGCGGTGTTCGGGCGGGCCACCTCGACGCCGCGGACCTCGTAGGCGCGCGGGCGGTGCGGGTCGCGGCGCAGGAAGCCCTTGCGCTCCAGGGCCATCAGCTGGTGGGCGACCGAGGAGGTGCTGGACAGGCCGACGGCCTGGCCGATCTCGCGCATGGACGGCGGGTAGCCGCGGCGCTGGACGGAGTCCCGGATGACCTCGATCACGCGGCGCTGGCGCTCGGTGAGACCGGCCTCGTCGGTGCGGATGCCGGGGGGGCGGCCGGGCAGCGCGCGGGTGGGCGCCTGGTGGGCGTCATCGAGCGCGGGGGAGTGTTCGATCGGCTGGTCGGGAACGCGGCCCGTGCTGGAAAGGGCCGGGCCGGAGAGGCGCTGGTCTTCGCTACGGTCCATGCTGATGTCCACGCTCTGCTGATTCGTGGTGCGCTGCCCCACCTTGAACTGGGAGTGTTCCTGCACCGGGATGGTGTTGCTTTCGATGGTGTTCACGGCGGCCCCTCTCGACGGCTGTCCTCTCCCCTTTTCCAGCCCAACGCCCCTCCTATCGAAAGGTTGCGCCAAACACACGTTCGAGTGAATTATTCGAGAGTTGGCTGACTCGATCAAGGCTTTGCTGTACATCGAGGTTGTGCATCGAGTAAATGTTCGAGCGGATCTCGACTTCGGCAGTCTAATCGGTGCCGACACGCCAGGGGTGGCGCTTCCCCCGGAGACCTACATCTAGTGGCTACAGTCCTCTCCGTGCCCAGTACTAGTGGTTGCGGCGCATGATCAGCTTGCCGAGGCCGGGGTCGCATCGCATAGACTCAACAGGTCCGCACGTCCTGCCAGGGAGGGATCCTCAGGTGCACTGCCCCTTCTGCCGGCACTCCGACAGCCGTGTTGTCGACAGCCGGACCAATGAGGACGGCAGCTCGATCCGCCGTCGTCGGCAGTGCCCGGACTGCGGCCGCCGCTTCACCACCGTGGAGACGGCCGCGCTGATGGTCATCAAGCGCAGCGGGGTCACCGAACCCTTCTCCCGGGAGAAGGTCATCACCGGCGTCCGCAAGGCCTGTCAGGGCCGCCCGGTCACCGAGGACGCCCTCGCCCAGCTCGGCCAGCGGGTCGAGGAGTGCGTGCGCGCCACCGGCAACGCCGAGCTGACCACCCACGACGTCGGGCTGGCCATACTCGGCCCGCTCAAGGAGCTCGACGTGGTCGCCTTCCTGCGCTTCGCCAGCGTGTACCAGGCGTACGACGGACTGGAAGACTTCGAGGCCGCCATCGCGGAACTCCGCGCCGAACGGCCCGTCCCCGAGGCGGACGGCACCTGCGTGCCCGTCGCCGCCGCCGCGCCCTAGGAGGCGCCGGCACCCGGCCCCCTGGCGGGCCTTGCTGCACCACGGGTCCCACGGGGCCCACGCATGCCCGAAAAAAGGGCACAGAACACAACAAACCGTGCGCAAGCAGGCGAGGTCTCCGCCTGCCCGCACACCGGAAGAACGAACCAGCGGTGCCCGGACTTTTCGGGGCACCTCGGGCGTTTGCCCAGGAGGAGGAAGAAGTGACAGACACCACGAGCGGTTCCGCACGCGGGTCGAAGTCCGACAAGACCACGGCCAAGGGCGGCGGCAAGGCGCCCAAGGGCGGTCTGCGGATCGGGCGCATCTACACCACTCCTGGCGTGCACCCGTACGACGAGGTGCGCTGGGAGCGCCGCGACGTCGTCATGACCAACTGGCGCGACGGGTCCATCAACTTCGAGCAGCGCGGCGTCGAGTTCCCCGACTTCTGGTCGGTCAACGCCGTCAACATCGTCACGTCCAAGTACTTCCGCGGCGCCGTCGGCACTCCCCAGCGCGAGTGGAGCCTCAAGCAGATCATCGACCGCGTGGTGCTCACCTACCGCGCCGCCGGCGAGAAGCACGGCTACTTCGCCACCAAGGACGACGCCGAGATCTTCGAGCACGAGCTGACGCACGCCCTCCTCCACCAGGTGTTCAGCTTCAACTCGCCGGTCTGGTTCAACGTCGGCACCAAGCAGCCCCAGCAGGTCAGCGCCTGCTTCATCCTGTCCGTCGACGACTCCATGGAGTCGATCCTCGACTGGTACAAGGAAGAGGGCATGATCTTCAAGGGCGGCTCCGGCGCCGGCCTCAACCTCTCCCGCATCCGCTCCTCGAAGGAACTGCTGTCCTCCGGCGGCAACGCCTCCGGCCCGGTCTCCTTCATGCGCGGCGCCGACGCCTCCGCCGGCACCATCAAGTCCGGCGGCGCCACCCGCCGCGCGGCGAAGATGGTCGTGCTCGACGTCGACCACCCCGACGTCGAGGCCTTCATCGAGACCAAGGTGAAGGAGGAGGAGAAGATCCGCGCCCTGCGCGACGCCGGCTTCGACATGGACCTCGGTGGCGACGACATCACCTCCGTCCAGTACCAGAACGCCAACAACTCCGTCCGCGTCTCCGACGAATTCATGACCGCCGTCGAGAACGGCACCGAATTCGGCCTGCGCGCCCGGATGACCGGCGAGGTCATCGAGACCGTCGACGCCAAGAAGCTGTTCCGCAAGATGGCCGAGGCCGCCTGGGCCTGCGCCGACCCCGGAATCCAGTACGACTCCACCATCAACCACTGGCACACCTGCCCGGAGTCCGGCCGCATCAACGCGTCCAACCCCTGCTCCGAGTACATGCACCTGGACAACTCCAGCTGCAACCTCGCCTCGCTGAACCTGATGAAGTTCCTGCGCGATGACGACTCCTTCGACGCGGAGACCTTCGCCAAGGTCGTCGAGCTGGTCATCACCGCGATGGACATCTCCATCTGCTTCGCCGACTTCCCCACCGAGAAGATCGGCGAGACCACCCGCGCCTACCGCCAGCTCGGCGTCGGTTACGCCAACCTCGGCGCCCTGCTGATGGCCACCGGCCACGCCTACGACAGCGAGGGCGGCCGCGCCCTGGCCGGCGCCATCACCTCGCTGATGACCGGCACCGCCTACCGCCGCGGCGCCGAACTCGCCGGCGTCGTCGGCCCGTACGACGGCTACGCCCGCAACGCCGCCCCGCACCAGCTGGTCATGAAGCAGCACGCGGACGCCTCGCTCGCCGCCGTCTCGCTCGACGACCTGGACGCCCCGGTCTGGGCCGTGGCCAACGACACCTGGCAGGACGTCCTGCGGATCGGTGCGCAGAACGGTTTCCGCAACGCCCAGGCCTCGGTGCTCGCCCCCACCGGCACCATCGGCCTGATGATGGACTGCGACACCACCGGCGTCGAGCCGGACCTGGCGCTCGTCAAGTTCAAGAAGCTCGTCGGCGGCGGCTCGATGCAGATCGTCAACGGCACCGTGCCGCGCGCCCTCAAGCGCCTCGGCTACCAGGACGAGCAGATCGAGGCGGTCGTCGCCCACATCGCCGAGCACGGCAACGTGGTGGACGCCCCGGGCCTCAAGGCCGAGCACTACGAGGTCTTCGACTGCGCGATGGGCGAGCGGGTCATCTCGGCCATGGGCCACGTCCGGATGATGGCCGCGATCCAGCCGTGGATCTCCGGCGCGATCTCCAAGACCGTGAACATGCCCGAGTCCGCCACCGTCGAGGAGATCGAGGAGATCTACTTCGAGGCGTGGAAGATGGGCGTCAAGGCGCTCGCCATCTACCGCGACAACTGCAAGGTCGGCCAGCCGCTCTCGGCGAAGAAGAAGGACTCCGAGCCCAAGCTCGAGGTGGCCGCCCCGGCCGCCGCGGTCGAGAAGGTCGTCGAGTACCGCCCGGTCCGCAAGCGCCTGCCCAAGGGCCGCCCGGGCATCACCACCTCCTTCACGGTCGGTGGCGCCGAGGGCTACATGACCGCCAACTCCTACCCGGACGACGGCCTCGGCGAGGTCTTCCTCAAGATGTCCAAGCAGGGCTCGACCCTCGCGGGCATGATGGACGCCTTCTCCATCGCCGTCTCGGTCGGCCTGCAGTACGGCGTGCCGCTGGAGACCTACGTCTCGAAGTTCACCAACATGCGCTTCGAGCCGGCCGGTCTGACCGACGACCCGGACGTGCGGATGGCGCAGTCGATCGTCGACTACATCTTCCGTCGCCTGGCGCTCGACTTCCTGCCGTTCGAGACCCGTTCGGCGCTCGGCATCCACTCCGTCGAGGAGCGCCAGCGCCACCTGGACACGGGCTCCTACGAGCCGCTGGAGGCCGAGGAGCTCGACACCGAGTCGCTCGCCCAGTCGGCGCCGGTGGTCGCCACCCCGGCCCCCGCCGTCGAGGCGCCCAAGGCCCCCAAGGCCTCCCCGGCGCAGGCCCACAACTCCACGGAGCTGATCGAGATCCAGCTCGGCCTCAACGCCGACGCCCCGCTCTGCTTCTCCTGCGGAACCAAGATGCGCCGCGCCGGCAGCTGCTACCTCTGCGAGGGCTGCGGCTCCACCAGCGGCTGCAGCTGACCGCCGGTACTGACCCCGCGCGGGTGAGCCACCGCTGAGGCGGGGCGAGGACTTCACGTCCTCGCCCCGCCTCTTCTCGTTTGTCCGGGCACTTCGCGGACGCCGATGTCACGGATGGGGGCGGTGGGCGGTCGGTAGGGGTGACGGCGTTCGGCGGGAGGAGTGGTGTGGTGATGGGGACGGTGCTGGTGACTGGGGCGACGGGGGTTCTGGGGCGGGAGGTGGTGCGGCTGCTGGTCGCGCGCGGGGTGGCGGTGCGGGGGTTGAGCCGGCGGGTGCGGAGCGGGGGCGCGGGGGTCGAGTGGGTGGTCGGGGACCTGGTGACCGGGGAGGGGGTCGCCGGGGCGGTGGCAGGGGTCGAGGTGGTGGTGGACTGCGCGACCACGGTGGGGCGGAAGGACGTGGCCGCGGTCCGGACGCTGGTGGCGGAGGCCGGGAGGGCGGGGGTGCGGCACCTGCTGTACGTGTCGATCGTCGGGGTCGACCGGGTGCCGATCCCGTACTACCGGGCGAAGCTCGCCTGTGAGCGGGTGGTGCGGGAGTCGGGGCTGGGGTGGACGGTGCTGCGGGCGACGCAGTTCCACGACCTGCTGCTGAGGATCTTCGACGTGTCGGCGCGGCTGCCGGTGTTCCCGGTGCCGGGTGGGGCGTGGGTCCAGCCGGTGGACGCGCGGGAGGTGGCCGCGCGGGTGGCGGAGCTGGTGGGGGAGGGGCCGGCCGGGTACGCGCCGGAGGTGGGCGGGCCGCGGGTGCGGCCGTACCGGGAGCTGGCCGAGGCCTACCTGCGGGCGTCGGGTCGGCGTCGGGTGCTGCTGCCGGTGCGGGTGCCGGGGGCCTCGGGGCGGGCGCTGCGGGCGGGTGGGAACCTCACCCCGGAGCGGAAGGTGGGCCGGGGGACCTTCGAGGAGGTGCTGGCGGAGCGGTTCGGCGACCACTGATGTCAACCAGGGTTGACATCGCCGCAACTGTCAACCACAGTTGACGCCATGAGTGAGAGCGGAGAACTCGCGGCCGCGGCGAGCAGCCGTGACCCCGCGGTCGGGCTCCGGGCGGTCCGCGCGCTGCGCGACCTGGCGGACCGCCTGGAAGGCCTGCAGGTGGGCAACGCCCGGTCGCGGGGCTGGTCCTGGCAGGACATCGCGGTTTGCCTCGGGGTCACCAGGCAGGCGGTGCACAAGAAGTACGCCCGGCGCGGGCCCGGCAAGGACCAGGACGGAGGCTGAACGATGTTCGAGCGTTTCACCGACCCGGCGCGGCAGGTGGTGGCTGCGGCCCAGCAGGAGGCCGGGGAGCTGCGGCACGACCGCATCGGGACGGAGCACCTGCTGCTGGCGATCCTGGCCCGGCCGGACGACCCGGCCGCCGGCGTCCTGATCGGGCTGGGGCTGGACCACGGGGCCGCCCGGCGGGCAGTGGTCCGGCTGCTCGGGCCGGGGGACGACACGCAGGCGCTGGCCTCGATCGGAGTGGACCTGGACGCCGTTCGGGCCGCGGTCGAATCGGCCTTCGGTGAGGGCGCGCTGGACGCGCCGGCCGAGGAGGAGCCGAAGCGGCGGGGCTGGTTCAGGTTGGATTCGAGGGCGGGCCGGAGTCCGTTCAGTGCCCGGGCGAAGAAGGCGCTGGAGCTGTCGCTGCGCGAATCGCTGCGGCTCAAGTCCGGTCAGATCGCGGTCGGGCACCTGCTGCTGGGGGTCCTCCGGGAGGGGGACGGCTTCGGCGCCCGGGTGATCGTCGATCACGGACTGGATCCTCAGGCCGTCCGGCGGGCTGTCGAGGGGGTGCTGGCGTGAACCGGCGGGTTCGGCGGCGCGCGGGCCGGACGGCCGCCCGGCCGGGGGCGACCGGGCGCGCCTGAGCTACCCGTACGGCGAGCACGGCTACCCCTTCCCGGCTCAGGAGGCCGCCGAGGTGATCGCCACTACGGCGATCGAGGTGCTGCCGGTCCGGCCGTACTGACAGTCGGTCAAGGTGCTTGGCCCCGTCCGGGTTTCCGGGCGGGGCCGTCGTGCTGTCGAGCGGGGGCGGAGCTCTCGGTCGGGGTGTCGACGGATGAAGGTCGACGTGGACCTTGGCGGCGGCTGGCGGCTGCGTTAACGTCATCGGATCGGTTCGTCCGTCGCCCGCTCGCGATCTCTGCACGCCCGTCTCCGGTACAGCGCGATGTTGTTCAGCCCACCGTCGGCAGCACGCCCTGGCGAGGAGGACCGCATTGACCCTCAACCCGACCGCGCCGTCCAGGAGTTCCGGTCATCGCGGTTCCGGCCGCCGCTTGGCCGTCGTACCCGCCCTGCTCGCGGCGCTGGCCCTGACCGCGGCCTGTTCCAACAGCTCCGGCGGTTCGGGCGGCGGGGGTGACGCGGCGGTCCCGTCGCTGTCCGGCGACTGTGCCAAGTACCAGCCGTACGCCGGGCATTCGGGCACCACGGTGACGATGTTCGCCTCGATCCTCAGTCCGGAGTCGGACAACCTGGAGAAGTCCTGGGCCGAGTTCGCCAAGTGCACCGGCATCAAGATCAGTTACGAGGGCTCGAACGACTTCGAGTCCCAGCTGCCGGTCCGGGTGGCCGGCGGCAACGCCCCGGACTTCGCGATCATCCCGCAGCCGGGCCTGCTGGCGCAGATGGTGAAGAGCGGCAAGGTGGTCAAGCCACCCGCCCAGACGGTCACCAACGAGGACCGGTGGAGTCCGATCTGGAAGACCTACGGCTCGGTCAACGGCACCTTCTACGCGGCGCCGATGAGCGCCAACATGAAGTCGCTGGTCTGGTACTCGCCGAAGGCCTTCAAGGCGGGCGGCTACGAGGTGCCGAAGACCTGGGCGGACCTGATGGCGCTCAGCGACCGGATCGCCAAGTCCGGTGGCGCCAAGCCCTGGTGCGGCGGCATCGCCTCGGGCACGGCCACCGGCTGGCCGGCCACCGACTGGCTGGAGGAGGTGGTGCTCGGCACGTACGGCGGTGACGTGTACGACCAGTGGGTCGGCCACCAGGTGAAGTTCTCCGACGAGAAGATCACCACGGCGATGAAGACCGTCGTCGGCTGGATGCAGAACCCGGCCTGGGTCAACGGCGGTTACGGCGACGTCAAGTCGATCGCCACCACCACCTTCCAGGACGCGGGCGCGCCGGTTCTCACCGGCAAGTGCGCCATGCTCCAGCAGGCGTCGTTCTACGAGGCGCAGTGGCCCAAGGGCACCAAGGTCGGCCCGGACGGCGACGTGTTCGCCTTCCACCTGCCTGCGGTGAACCCGGCGATCCCCAACCCGGTCGAGGGCGGCGGCGAGTTCCTGGCCGCCTTCTCCGGCCGGCCCGAGGTGCAGGCGGTGCAGAACTACCTGTCCAGCTCGGACTGGGCGAGCAGCCGGGTGAAGACCGCGACGGGCTGGGTCTCGGCCAACCAGGGCGTGGACAAGAGCCTGTACACCGACCCGATCGACCGGCTGTCGGCGGACGCGCTGACCGACCCGGCGGCGACCTTCCGCTTCGACGGCTCCGACCTGATGCCGGCCGCCATCGGTTCCGGGCAGGAGTGGAAGTCGCTGACCGCCTGGTTCGCCGAGGGGCAGTCGATCCAGAAGACCGCCGCCGACATCGACGCCGCCTGGCCGCAGTAGCCGCCCGCCCGTACGAGGCGCACGCCCCCAGTGGGCGCCTGGCCGTGGTGGGTACTCGGCCGCAGTGGGCGCCTGGCTGCAGTGGGCGCCCGGCCGGACTCGTGCCGGGCCCGGCCGGGCGCCGTTCAGGACCACCTGTCGAGGGCGGTGCGGGGCCACCCACCCGCACCGCCCGCCCCTTCCCACCAGAACAGGAGGGACGCACCGTCATGTCCGTACCCGGAACCCCTTCACCGGTCACCGCCCTCGCCGCCGGCTCCTGGGGCGACGCGGCGGTCAAGTTCGGCAACAGCCTCGGCGCCGTCGCGGGCTTCCTCGGCATCCTGCTGCTGGTCTTCTTCGCCGCGGGCCGGGCCCGGGGCCGACTCTCCCGCCCGCTGTCGGTGGTGGTGTTCCTCGGCCCGGCCGCGGTGCTGCTGCTGGTGGGCCTGGTCGTGCCGCTGATCCGCACGGTCTATCTGAGCCTGCAGAACGCCGACGGCAGCGGGTTCGTCGGCGGCGAGAACTTCGGCTGGGCGTTCACCACCGACTCGGTGCAGAAGGTGCTGGTCAACACGCTGCTCTGGCTGGTGGTCGCGCCGTTGGCGGCGACCGGCCTGGGCCTGGTGCTGGCGCTGCTGGTGGACCGGATGCGCGGCCAGGCGGTGTACAAGTCGCTGATCTTCATGCCGATGGCGATCTCGCTGGTCGGCGCCTCGATCATCTTCAAGTTCGTCTACGAGTCGCGCGGACCGGGCCAGTCGCAGATCGGCCTGCTGAGCCAACTCGCCATCGCGGTGGGCTGGGACGACCCGCCGAACTGGATGCTCTCGCAGCCGCTGAACACCTTCCTGCTGATGGCGGTGATGGTCTGGGTGCAGACGGGCTTCGCGCTGGTGGTGCTGTCGGCGGCGATCAAGGCGATCCCCGACGAGGTCACCGAGGCGGCCCGGCTGGACGGCGCGCAGGGGGTGCGGCTGTTCTGGTACGTCACGGTGCCGATGATCCGCACCACGGTGGTGGTGGTGCTGACCACCATCATGATCATCACGCTGAAGGCCTTCGACATCGTCCGCACCATGACCGGCGGCAACTTCGGCACCCAGGTGCTGGCCAACGAGATGTACTCGCAGTCCTTCGTGCAGTTCGACACCGGGCGGGGCAGTGCCCTCGCGGTGATCCTCTTCCTCGCCGTGCTGCCGTTGGTGGCCTACAACATCGTCCAGCTGCGGAAGGAGCGTGGGGTCCGATGAGCGCACCGCACGACAGGCCGGCCCGCGCGATGAGCGCGCCGCACGGCAGCCCGGTCCGGAAGGCCTTCAGCAGCCCGCTGGCCTCGGTCTTCGTGATCGCGGTGACCGTCCTGTGGACGATCCCGACGGTGGGCCTGATGGTGACCTCGCTGCGCCCCAAGCAGGACGTGACGGCGAACGGCTGGTGGAACGCCTTCCTCCACCCGGACCTGGGCCTGGGCAACTACCACACGGTGCTGTTCGAGGGCGGCTCCGGCGTCTCCACCGGGCTGATGCCGTTCCTGGTGAACTCGCTGGCGATCAGCGTCCCGGCCACCCTGTTCCCGCTGGTGCTGGCGGCGATGGCGGCGTACGGGCTGGCCTGGGTGCGGTTCCGGGGGAGCGACACGGTGTTCTTCGGGGTGTTCGCGCTCCAGGTGGTGCCGATCCAGATGGCGCTGATCCCGCTGCTGCGGCTCTTCTCCGGCGGCGCGCACCTGGGTTCGCTGACGTTGATCCCGGCGGTGGACCTGAAGGGCAGCTACGCGCCGGTGTGGCTGGCGCACACCATGTTCGCGCTGCCGCTGGCGGTGTTCCTGCTGCACAACTTCATCGCCCAGCTGCCGCGGGACCTGATGGAGGCGGCGGTGGTGGACGGGGCCTCGCACTTCAAGATCTTCCGTTCGATCGTGCTGCCGCTGTGCACCCCGGCGCTGGCCTCGTTCGCGATCTTCCAGTTCCTGTGGGTCTGGAACGACCTGCTGGTCGCGCTGACCTTCGCGGGCGGCACGCCGGAGGTGGCGCCGATGACGGTCCGGCTGGCGCAGCTGTCCGGGTCCTTCGGCGGGCGGTGGGAGCTGCTGACGGCCGGGGCGTTCCTGTCGATCATCGTCCCGCTGATCGTCTTCTTCAGCTTGCAGCGGTACTTCGTCCGGGGCTTGCTGGCGGGGTCGGTGAAGGGGTAACGGAGGGGTGGCGGAGGGGCCGCGGGAGGGCTGCGGGAGCGGTGGCGGGAAGGCGGGCCAAGAGTTCTGAACTTGTTCAGAACTGAGTTTTGAACCTGTTCAGAATGGTCTACAGTCGGCTGCAGCCGCGGCGCCGAGCGCGCCCGACGGCGGACTGCCCCAAGGGCGGCTTCCGCATGCCCGCCGACCACCGAGGGGGACTCATGTCCGGCCCGTCCACGCCCGCCCCGGCCGACCTGCCACCCGAGCCCGGACCCGCGACGCCGCCCGGCCCCCATTGGGGGTCCGGCGTGACCGTGCCGCCGCACCACGGGTGGCTGCGTCCGAGCGACCCCGAGCGCAGGGCGGCCGCCACGCCCCGGGTCCTCCTCCTGGCGCTGCTCACCGGCCTGCTGACGGCCTGGCTGCTGTTCGACGGGGTGGGCGTCAACCTGCTGATCTGCGCCGGGGCCACCGCTGCCGCGGCCGGTCTCGCCGCCCGGTCGGCGGGCCGCCGGATCCGGCCCTGGACGGTGGTGTGGAGCCTGCTCGCCGTCGCCCTGCTCGCCGTCCCGGCGCTCTGGGAGGCGGGCTGGCCGGTGACGCTGTCCATCGGGTGCGCGCTCGGCCTGGCCTCGCTCGCGCTGCACGGCGGCCGCCGCTGGGCGGGCGTCCTGCTCCCCCTGCCCGCCGTCCTCTGGCAGCTGCCGCCCGGCGCGCTCTGGCTGAGGGACGGGCTGCGCGGCCGGAGCCTGCCCCACCGGGGCCGGATCGTCCCGGTGCTCAAGGCGCTCGCGGTCGCCGCCGTCCTGCTGACCGTCTTCGGCCTGCTGTTCGCCGGTGCGGACGCCGCCATGGCGGACCTGCTGGGCAGCCTCAGCCCCAGCCTCGACCTCGGCGGGCTCCCGCTGCGCGCGGTGCTGTTCGCACTGGGGGCGTTCACCGCCCTGGGCTTCGCCCACATCGCGGCCGGGCCCCGCCGCTGGGACCGTACGGTCGTCCGGCCGGGCCGGGCCCGCCGCCGGCTGGAGTGGGCGCTGCCGCTGGTCGCGCTCAACCTGATGTTCGGCGCCTTCGCGGTGATCCAGGCCCTGGTGGTGCTCGGTGGCGCCGACGCCGTCCTGCGCAACACCGGGATGAGCCGCTCCGAGTACGCCCGGCAGGGCTTCTGGCAGCTGAGCGTGATCACCGCGCTCACCCTGGTCGTGGTGGCGGTCGCCAAGCGCTGGGCCCCGCGCAGCACGCCCGCCGACCGCCGGGTGGCGCGGATCCTGCTCGGCGCGCTCTGCGTGCTCGCCCTGGTCGTGGTCGCCTCGGCGCTCGGCCGGATGTGGTTCTACGTCGACGCCTCCGGACTGACCAGGCTGCGGCTCTGGGTGCTGGTGGTCGAGGGCTGGCTCGGCGCCGTCCTGCTGCTGCTGATCACCGCCGGGCTGACCCGCTCGGCGGGCTGGCTGCCCCGCGTCGTCGTCCTCAGCGGCATGCTCACGGCGGCGGTGTACGGGCTGATGGGCCCGGACGCGATCATCGCCGAGCAGAACGTCGCCCGCTTCGAGCGGACCTCCCGGATCGACCTGCGCAACGTCCGCGACCTCTCGCCGGACGCCGCCCCCGCCCTGGACCGGCTCCCCGCCGCCCAGCGGACCTGCGCGTTGCAGTTGATCCGCGCCGGGCTGGAGAACCACCCCGGACAGCCCTGGTACGCGACCAGCGCCTCCGCCGCCCGGGCCCGGGAGATCCTGGCGCAACGGCCGCTGGTGGACCAGCTGGAGGAGGGGCGCACCTCCTGCGAGCGGGCCGGGATGAGGTACCAGGACCTCTGGCCCTGACGCCTGCGCCTGTCTCGGGGGGCGTGCGTTTGGGGCGGGGCTGGTGTGCGGCAGGGAAACGCGGCCGGGAAACGCGGCCGGGCCGGCCGGGAGCGTGCTGCTCCTGGTCGGCCCGGTGTGGTGCGGTGCGCCCTGGTCGGGCTCAGTGCATCGCGACGCCGGAGGCCCCGCTCGGCAGGTCGCTGGCCTTGGCCTTGATCACGAAGACCGAGACCACCAGCGCCAGCCCGGCGAGTACGGCGCCCACGATGAAGCCGTGCGAAATCCCCTGGGTGAGGACCGAGTTGGCGGCGTCGGTGCCCTTCGGGAACTCGTGGTGCTGCTGGAGGTAGGCCAGCTGGTCCGGAGTGGCCGACTGGAGGAACTTCGGCTGCTGGAGCTTGCCCTCGGCGGTGGCGTAGTGCGCGAAGACCGTGGTCAGGATCGACAGGCCGAGCGAACCGCCGATCTGCTGCATGGAGTTCAGCAGGCCGGATGCGGCACCGGTCTCCTGGCCGGGGACGCCCGCGACCGCGAGCAGCATCACCGGGACGAAGATCAGGCCCATGCCGAAGCCGAAGATGACCGTGGGGCCGAGCACCCCGTCCAGGTAGCCGCTGTCCTTGCTCATCTGGGTCAGCCAGGTGAGGCCGACGGTGACCAGCAGGGCGCCGCCCGCCATGAACGGCTTCGGGCCGTACTTGGCCTGGAGGCTGGAGGCGAGCTGCGCGGCGATGATGATCGACACGCTGATCGGGAGGAAGGACACGCCGGCCTTCAGCGGGCTGTAGCCGAGCGGGCCCTGCACGAAGAGCGTGATGTAGAAGAAGATGCCGAACATGGCCGCGGCCAGGCAGAGCATCATCACCAGGCCGCCGGTGCGGTTGCGGTTGGCGAGCAGGTGCAGCGGGGTGATCGGCTGGTCGGTGCGGTTCTCGATCACGACGAACGCGGCGAGCAGCAGCACACCGCCCGCGAAGGAACCGAGCGTGATGCTGTCCGACCAGCCGTCCGAGGCGGCCCGGATGAACCCGTAGACCAGGCCGACCAGGCCGAGCGTCGAGGTGAGTGCGCCCGGCAGGTCGAAGCGGCCCGCGTGGCGCTCGGACTCGGCGATGTAGCGCGGTGCGGCGAGCGCGATCAGCGCCGCGATCGGCACGTTGACGAAGAAGACCCAGCGCCAGTCCAGGTACTCGGTGAGCAGACCGCCGGCCAGCAGGCCGATCGCGGCACCGGATCCGGCCACCGCCGAGAAGACGCCGAACGCCTTGTTGCGTTCCGGCCCTTCCTCGAAGTTGGTGGCGATCAGGGCGAATGCCGTCGGTGAGCAGATCGCGCCGCCGATGCCCTGGAGCGCGCGGGCGGCCAGCAGCATCCCGCCGTCCTGGGCGAAGCCGCCCAGCAGGGAGGCGAAGCCGAACAGCAGGGTCCCGAAGATGAACACCCGGCGGCGGCCGAGGATGTCGCCCGCGCGGCCGCCGAGCAGCAGCAGCCCGCCGAAGGTCAGCGTGTAGGCGTTGATGACCCACGACAGGTTGGTGGTCGAGAAGTTCAGTGCGTCCCTGATCTGCGGCAACGCGATGTTCACGATGGTGGCGTCGAGCACCACCATCAACTGCGTGGCCGCGATGACGGTCAGGGTGATGCCCTTGCCCCGGCCCCGACTGCTCTGTGGTGGTGAGTTCTTGCTGATCGTGTCGGAGATAGCCACGATTGTGCCCCCTGCTGGCTATGTGCCTGGCTGCGTGCTTCGTACGCTGCGGACCGACTGGTCCGGCGTGAGCCCACGGTCTGGCGCGGGCTAGGAAGGAACGGGATCGTTCACTAATGTGGACGATATCCTGGGCCTGATTGTGAACGCAAGCGTTCCCTAAGGATGGTGGCGATGGATCGGTTGGTGCGGCGTCTGACGGCGGACCGGGCGACCGGTCGGGCGGGCGCCCGACCGCTTGCGGCGGCGGACGCGCCCCCGTCACCCGCGGCGCGACCGGGGGCGATGCCCGAGCCGGCGGCTCACTGCCCGATGCGGGTCGCCCGCGAGGCCCTCACGCGGCCGGTGCGGCGCCGGGGGAAGGAGTTGGAGAACGCGATCTTCGAGGCCACGATCGACCAGCTCACCTCCGGCGGATACGCGCGGCTGACGATGGAAGGCGTCGCCGGCGCGGCGCGGACCGGGAAGGCCGCGCTCTACCGGCGCTGGGCGTCCAAGGACGAACTGGTCATCGACGCCCTGGACGCCACTCTCCCACGCCCCTACGACACCCCCGACCTCGGGTCCGCGGATCTCGAATTGCGGCAGCTCATCGAGGTGTTCATGGGCGCGATGAACTCCCCGACGGGCGCCGCGATCCAGACGCTGATGGGCGAGATCGACCATGAACGGGCCGAGGTGTTCAAGGACTTCATCGGCCAGCGGGTGATCGAGCCGACCAAGGAGACCATCCTGGCGATCCTGCGCCGCGGCGCCGACCGCGGCGACGTCCGGCCCGGCGCGGCCACCGCGCTGGTCGCGGACGTCGTCCCGGCGATGCTGCTCTACCAGGTGAAGATCTGCGGCCGGGAGAACACGGGGCCGGACTTCGGGGCCCGGCTGCTGGACGAGGTGCTGTACCCGCTGATCCGCGCCTGAGTGCGGCCGCTGCTGCGGCTCCGCGGGCGGGGCTGTCGGCAGCCGGCCCGGGCGGCTGAGCGGCGGGGCTTAGGCTGGATGCTGCCCAGCTGAACGGGCTGCCCCTCCGCCGAACGGAACTCGCGATGCCCATCGTCCCGCCGACGCACTCCGTCGAGCGCTCGCTCCGCCGGGCCGGCGCCAAGATCGTCGTCGGCCTGGACGAGGTCGGGCGCGGCGCCTGGGCCGGCCCGGTCACCGTGGGCGCGGCCGTCACCGGCCTGCGCAAGGCCCCGGAGGGGCTGACCGACTCCAAGCTGCTCACCGAACTGCGCCGCCGCGCGCTCGCCCCGGTCCTCGCCGACTGGGTCACCGCCTACGCGCTCGGCCATGCCTCGCCGCAGGAGTGCGACGAACTCGGCATGACGGCGGCGCTGCGGCTGGCCGCCGTCCGCGCGCTGGAGGCGCTGCCGGTCGAGCCCGACGCGGTGATCCTGGACGGCAAGCACGACTACCTGGGCGGCCCCTGGCGGGTGCGTACGGTGATCAAGGGGGACCAGTCCTGCATCTGCGTCTCCGCCGCCTCGGTGCTCGCCAAGGTCCACCGCGACGGGCTGATGGCCGAACTCGGCGAGGAATGCCCGGAATACGGCTTCGCGGACAACGCCGGCTACCCGTCCCCGGTGCACCGCGCCGCGCTGGAGGAGTTCGGCCCCACCGGGCATCACCGGCTCTCCTGGGCATACCTGGACGCGCTGCCGAAGTGGCGGCACCTGAAGCGCGTCCGGGACGTCGCGGGTGCGGTCGAAGGCTCCGCCGACGAACAGTTGACGCTCGGTTTCTGACGGTCCGTCTGGAATTGCCTGGGTGGGGCGGTGGGTGTGCGGTGCCCAATGGGTGGGGTGCGCGTGCGTGTTCGAGCGGCATTTGATAGATATCCGGGTATGCCTGTCTTCCCCGAGGAGTCGGAGATTCACGAGAGCCTCCCGGGCCCCGGCGTTCCCTTCCCCCGCGAGTCGGACGCACAAGCCCTCCGCGCGCCTGCCAACGGCGGCGCTTCTTCCACCGCACCCACCACCGTCGCCGCCGTTCCGGTGCCCGGCCCCCGTCCGGCACCGCCGCGCCCGGCACCCCCGCGCGCCGACCGTTCCGGTTCGCCACGACTGATCCCCAAGCCCTCGCCGGCGCAGCGCCGTTCGGGCGGCGCCGAACCGCAGGTCGAGATCCAGCGCGTCGCCGCCACCCCGGCGCGGGCGCTGGAACGCGCGGACGCCGCGGTCGACCGACTGCTGGACGCCGGCCGCGACCCGGGCGACATCCTGGTGCTGACGGTCGGCGAGGCGCACCCGTGGCAGCAGCACGAACTCTCCTTCGGTGAGGAGCGCTACTGGGCGCAGCTCGCCGAGGGCGGGGACGTGTTCTACGCGGACGTCGCGCTGACCCGCCCGGTGCACCGGGAGGTGGTCGTCCTGGTGGTCAACGGCGGGACGGCCGTCCGGGCCGCCGAGGCCCACGCCAAGGCGCTCGGCCACACGACCGCGCTGCTCGTGGTCTGCGGTGACGCCGGCCCGGTCGCCACCGGGGCGGCCGGAACCGCGCCCGGCCGTTCGATCGGCGCCTGACCACGACGGAGCCACCCCGGGCCCGGCGCCGTACGGTGCCGGGCCCGGGTCCGTCGTGCCCCGGTGGCGGCGAGGGCGTACGGTCCGGGGCGCGGGCCGACCCGTGGCTGGTCTCGCGCCCGTGCCTGGTCTCGCGCCCGTGCCTGGTCCTGGTGTCGGCTGTCGGGCCTTGGGGTCGGCTCCGGCCGTGGCATCGTCTGCGATCGTGGCGTCGCCCGTGGCCGCGGCCCGTGGGTGTCGGCGGGACCAGTGGGGTCAGCAGGTGCCGGTGCGCCGGGCCGGCTGGACGGCGGCGACCCGCGCCGGGGGCCACGGGTGCTCGGACTGCCGGGCGTGCTGGGCCCGTTCGGCCGCCTGGTGCCGGGCGCGCTGGCCGCGCGGGGCGTCCAGCGCCGAGCGCGGCGGCAGTTCCGTGACGGTGTGCACCACCCCGTCCGCCCACGAGCCCGCGTGCGGATCGCGTCCGCTCCGGCCGTCCCCGAGGACGTGCCAGCCCGCCGGGGTGAGCCCGATGTACGAGCCGCAGCGCAGGCCGTGCAGGACGGCCGCGTCCCGCAGCGCCCACATCCAGGCGCCGTCCTGTTCGGTCCAGCCGGGTGCGCCCTCGCGGCAGCGCAACAGCACGGCCGTGCGGGTCGGTTCGGCCAGCCGCAGGTCGTGCGGGGTGATCTGGCGCAGGTGCGTGAGCACGGCGTTGCGGTGCTGCCAGCCGTCGGTGTCGTGTGGCCAGGGCGTGAACGAGGCCGAGGCGGACACGTGGTGCAGCGCGTTGAGGACGGCGATCACGACCGTGCCCGGCTGGGGCAGGTGGCGCTGGTGCAGTTCCACGACGAACTCGCGCGGGTCGCGCAGCAACGGGATCCCCGAGGCGGTCCAGGTCTCCAGGTCCAGCAGCCGTCTGGGCGCCGAACTCCGGGCGAGGGGATGCTGACCTCGGCCGATACCGTTGATCACGATCCTCCTTCCTGACCCACTGGCACGCGGGTACGTGGGTACGCCGAAGGCCGGGTCCAGCGGACAGGGTTTCGGGTACGCGCCAATTCTCGCGGTATCCGGGGTGGAGCGGCAACGATGAAACGATGAACGCCACCCGAAAGCCCACGTTCCGCCGGATATGTTCCACCGTGTTCCGAGCGTCGTTCGGGCGGCGTTGGACCTTGATCCAGACCGTGTGCGGGGTCCGGTGAACCGCTGTCGGCACGGTGACCACTCCTTTCCCCGCTCCGGCGTCCCGCGTGTTCGCGAGTGGGCTGCCTTCTCCCTTCGTTAGGCCATTCGAGTGATGGGTGGAGTGGCGGCCCGCTGCCGCCCGGTCACCCCTGCACGGCCAGCACCAGGGGCAACACCGCGCTCGCCCCGGCACGGCGCAGCAGCCTGGCGGCCACGGTGACCGTCCAGCCCGAGTCGACGAGGTCGTCCACCAGCAGTACCGGCCCGCCGGCCTCGGCCACCGCCTGCGCCACCTCCGGCGGCAGCGTCAGCGCGCCGGCCAGCGAGTGCAGTCGCTGGGCGCTGTTGCTGCGCGCGCCGTGCGGGGGCCGACCGTCGGCGTACTCGATCCGGCCGAGCAGCGGCAGCCGGCCGATCTCGGCGATCCGCGCACCGAGACTGCCCACCAACTGGGGGCGGGTCGAGGAGGCCATGACCACCACGCCGACCGGCCGCTCCAGCCGGGCGCCGTCCGCCGTCGCGGGCCCGGCCCAGCCGCCGGGGCCGCGGGCCCAGTCGGCGAGCACCGCGACCAGGGCGTCCACGGCCTCTCCGGGGACCGGTACGTCCGGGGCCTGGTCGGCCAGCAGGGTGCGCAGCCGGTTGCCCCAGCCGATGTCGGACAGCCGGCCGAGCGCCCGCCCGTTCTCGGCCTGCTCGCCCGCCGGGATCCGGCCCTTGAGGGGCACGCCGAGGGAGTCCATCCCGGTGGGCCAGAGCCGGCGCGGCTCGAAGCTGATGCCCGGGCGGCCGAGGGCGGCCCGGGCCGCGTCCAGCGCCTCGGCGGAGACCTCGGCGGTGTGCAGCGGCCCCGCGCAGTTGTCGCACCGGCCGCACGGACGGGCCTGCTCGTCGTCCAGCTGGCGGCGCAGGAACTCCATCCGGCAGCCGGTGGTCGCCGCGTACTCGCGCATCGCCCGCTGTTCGGCCTCGCGGGAGGCCGCGACCTTGGCGTACCGGGCGGTGTCGTACGCCCAGCTCTGCCCGGTGGCCGTCCAGCCGCCCTTGACCCGGCGGACGGCGCCGTCCACGTCGAGCACCTTGAGCATGGTCTCCAGCCGGGTGCGGCGCAGGTCCACCCGGGGCTCCAGCGCGGCGGTGGACAGCGGGCGGCCGGCCTCGGCCAGCGCGTCGATGGTGCGGCGCACCTGTTCCTCCGGCGGGAAGGCCAGCGAGGCGAAGTAGCGCCAGATCGCCTCGTCCTCGCGCCCGGGCAGCAGCAGCACCTCGGCCCGGTCGACGCCGCGCCCGGCCCGGCCGACCTGCTGGTAGTAGGCGATCGGCGAGCTGGGCGAGCCCAGGTGCACCACGAAGCCCAGGTCGGGCTTGTCGAAGCCCATGCCCAGCGCGGAGGTGGCGACCAGCGCCTTGACCCGGTTGGCCAGCAGGTCGGCCTCGGCGGTGCGGCGCTCGGCGTCCTCGGTGCGGCCGGAGTAGGAGGCCACCGGGAAGCCCCGCTCGCGGAGGAAGGCCGTCACCTCCTCGGTGGCGGCCACCGTCAGGGTGTAGACGATGCCCGAGCCCGGCAGCCGGTCGAGGTGGTCGGCGAGCCAGGCCAGCCGGTGCGCCGGGTCGGGCAGGGGCAGCACGCCCAGGGTGAGGCTCTCCCGGTCGAGGGGCCCGCGCAGCACCAGGGCGTGCTCGTCGGTGCTGCCGGTGCCGAGCTGCTCGGCGACGTCCGCGGTGACCCGGGCGTTGGCGGTGGCGGTGGTGGCCAGCACCGGGACGCCGGGCGGGAGCTCGGCGAGCATCGTGCGCAGCCGGCGGTAGTCGGGGCGGAAGTCGTGGCCCCAGTCCGAGATGCAGTGGGCCTCGTCGACCACGAGCAGGCCGGTGGAGGCGGCGAGCTTGGGCAGCACCTGGTCGCGGAAGTCGGGGTTGTTCAGCCGCTCGGGGCTGACCAGCAGGACGTCGACCTTCCCGGCGGAGACCTCGGCCTGGATCTCGTCCCACTCGTCGGTGTTGGCCGAGTTGATGGTCCGGGCGTGGATGCCGGCCCGGGCCGCCGACTCGACCTGGTTGCGCATCAGGGCGAGCAGCGGGGAGACGATCACCGTCGGCCCGGCGCCCCGGGCCCGGAGCAGGGCGGTGGAGATGAAGTAGACCGCGGACTTTCCCCAGCCGGTGCGCTGCACGACCAGGGCGCGGCGGTGGTCGACCACGAGGGCCTCGATGGCCGTCCACTGGTCCTCGCGCAGGGCGGCACCGGGCCCGGCGAGCTCGCGCAGGACGGCCTCGGCCCGCGCCCGGACCTCGGCGCGGTCGGCGGTGGCGGTGGTGTGGTTCTCGGACTGCTGCATGGCGTCCATGTAACCCCGAGCCGCCGACATGGGGCGAATGCCGGGGCTGCGGAGAGGTGGAGGCCGGATGTATTTCATCAGCTCATCAGCTGAACGGCCGCCGACTAATCACCCGGGGGAGTGGGCGCGGTGTGCTCCGAATGAGGGAAGCGGAAAACGAGGGCGGGGTTATCCACAGGAAATGAGAAAAATCCGGTGCGTCTCTCGGATTGCGTCACGCTTCCGGTCATGAACGCCGCGAACAACCGGAGCGTCATGAACAACGGGAGCGTCATGAACAACGAGCGCGTCACCCTGTCCCTCGGCCCGTCCTCCGGCCACCGGCCGGTCACCATGCGCGGCCCGGCCGACATGGCCGAGTTGCTGCCCTACCTCCTGGGGTTCTACCCCGACGACAGCATCGTCGCGGTCGGCCTCCAGGGCCCCGACCTGCACCAGGGCGGAGTGATCCGGGCGGACGTCCCGGAGTCGCCCGAGCAGTGGCCGGCTGCGGCGGAGGAGACGGCCGCCCTGCTGGTCGCGCTCTCCGAGCGGCACGGCGAGCGGCCGGTCCAAGTGCTCCTCTACCTCTGCCAGGACCCGACCACGGCGCACGCCCCTCCGGTGGTGGACGGCCTGCGGCCGCTGGCGGGCGACCTCCGCGCGGCCTTCGGGCGCAGGGGGGTGGCCGTCAAAGAGTCGCTCTGCGTCTCGGACGGCCGCTGGTGGTCCTTCCTCTGCCGCCGCGCCGGGTGCTGCGATCCGGCGGGCAACCCGATCCGCCGTGCCCCCGGCCCGGGCCCGGCGGCCGCCGCCGCGGCGTTCGCCGGCCTCGCGCCGCGTGGCAGCCGGAAGGCGATCATCGGCGGGCTGGCCCCGATCGGCCCGCCGGGGGCGGACGCCCAGCGCGCGGCGCTCGCCCGGGCCGAGGCCGCTGAGGCCGCCAACGGTGCTGACGGCGCTGGGGGCTCCGGGGGTGCGTCCGTCCAGGAGCAGGGCGCCGACCTGCTCGACCAGGCCTTCGCCGAGTTCGCGGCCGGGGCCCGGGAGCTCGACGAGGAGCGGGCGGCCCGGCTGCTGGTCGCCCTGCGGGACCGCCTCACCCGGGATCGCGGAGTCGAGTACGCCCGGCCCGCCGAGCTCGCGCCCGCCGAGCGGCTCTGGCGCTTCCTCGCCCGGCGCGCCGTGCCGCCCTACGAGGGCTGTGCGGTGGCCCCGCTCACCCTGCTGGCCTGGGCCTCCTGGGTGGCGGGGGACACCGCGACGGCCCGCGTCGTGCTGGGCCACGTCCTCCGGCTCGACCCGTCCTACCTGCTGGCCGAGCTGCTGTACGAGTCGTTGAACGACGGCATGACGCCCGACGCGCTGCTCGCGGCGGTCGAGGCGCAGCGTCGGCGGCGCGAGGCGGGTGGGCCCGTGCCGGCGCCCGGCGGCGAACCGGGGCCGGCGCCCACCGAGGGCCCGGGTGGTAACCAGGCTGGCCGCGGTGGGCCGTCGGGGCTGCCCGGGCCGGCGGGGGCCTCACGCCGCCGCCGGCCCGCCCGCCGGAAGGCCTCGAAGGCGGCTCAGGCCACAGCGGCGGCGGCCGAGCACGGCCCCGTCGGCCCGGCCGGCCCCGCCGAGCCGACGCCGCGTCCGGACGGTCCGGGCCCGCTCGCCCTGCTACCGGTGCCCGGGTGCGCTCCGGTGCCCCGGCAGCGGTCCGCCCGGGGTCTGCGGCTCGGCCGGACAGCGGTGTCCCGGGCCGCCGCCGCACCGTCGGCCGTCGGGCGCCACCGGTGCCGGGGCGTCCGTCGGGCGGCGAGGGGAGCCCACCATGCGCGCTGACCTCGCCGGGCGTCCGTCAGGGGCCGTCCGGAGCCTCGCCGCCCGGCCCGGGCGGGCTTCGCTAGGCCTCGCCGTGCGCCAGCTTGATCAGGCGGTCGAGCACCTTGCCGCCGCTCGCCCGAAGGCCGTCGTGCTCCCACTCGTTGGTGATCCAGGTCCGCAGACCGCGCACCGCGCGGGCGGTCGCCAGCGAGTCGGCGGTGTCCACGTACATGTCGTCGTGGTAGACCGCCGCCACGACGGGGACGGTGTTGGCGGCCAGCCGCGCCGGGTCGTACAGGTCGGGCCAGTCGGTGCGGGCGGCCAGCAGGTCCGCGGTCTCCTTCAGCGGGCGCAGCGCCGGGTCGGTGTCGAACATCCAGGGGTAGATCATCTCCCCGGTGAACAGCACCGGTGCGCCGGAGTCCAGCGCCGCCCGGGCGTCGAACTGCGGGAACTCCTTGCGGACCCGATCGGCAGACCAGGCGGTGCCGCCCTGGTCCACCGAGCGCTGGCCGTAGATCGACTCGTGCAACACGGCGTACAGCGGGCCCTCCGCGAAGGAGAGCTTGGCCTGGACACCGGCCAGGAAGGTGTCGGACAGCTCGGGGCCGGCCGCGCCGTCCACCCAGGCCTCCTCCAGCAGGTAGTGCAGGGTGCCGGAGCCGCTGCCGCCGCCGAGCATCAGCCCGAGGGCCTGGAACGCCTCGACGGTCAGCAGTCCGCCGTCGGGCAGCGTCGCGGGGGCGGCGGCGAGGTGCGCGGCGATCCGCCGTACCGCCTCGACGTCCTGCGGGAACCTGGCGTAGTGGTCCTCGTTCTTGTGGACCACCCGCGGGTAGGCGGCGCGGTAGACGTCGTCCGCCGAACTGCCGAGGCCGGACAGACCGCCGGTGATGAAGGCCTCGGCCAGGCCCTCGGGGGCGAAGGAGAGGTAGGTGAGGGTGCAGAAGCCGCCGAAGCTCTGGCCGAGCACGCTCCAGCGCCGGTCCGCGCCGAGCAGCTGGTGGCGGATCAGCTCGGCGTCCCGCACGATCGAGTCCGCGCGGAAGTGCGCCAGGTAGTCCGCCTGCTCCTGGGCACCGCCGCGCCGGGCGAGGGTCTGCCGGGTCGCGGGCGTGGAGCGACCGGTGCCGCGCTGGTCGAGCAGGAGCACCCGGTAGTCGTCGAGGGCGCGTTCCAGCCAGGCGTCGCGGCCGAGCGGGCGGGCGGCCTTGCCGCCGGGACCGCCCTGGAGGAAGACCAGCCAGGGCAGGTCGGCCTGCTCGCGGCCGGCGGCCACCACCTCGCGGGCGTACACCTCGATCTGCTCGCCCTGCGGGTCGGCGTGGTCGAGGGGGGCCTGGAAGATGTGGTCGGTCGTAACAATCCCGGGCAGCCGGCTGACGGTGGACATGCAACTCCTCGGTCTCTGCTGGTCACAGCGGTCAGGTCGCGGCTCACGGGGTCACCGGGTGCGGGCGCCGCGACCCCCGCACCGTATCCTGACCGCGGTCGGGCACCGGTTCGACGGTCACCGCCCACTCGGCCAGGCATACGATGCCGGGCCGGGGCGGGTTGCACGGCAGGCCGCGGGCCGGGACGCAGCCGCCGCCACCCGGTGGCGAGACCGCGCCGCCCTGGTGGCAGCCCGGTGACGGCCCGACCGTGACGGCTCGACGGCTGCGGCACGACCGCCCGGCGGGCCGGGCTCGACGGGCCGCACCCGTCGCCGGGCGTGACCTGGAGGCGGTGCGCGGCGTTCACCCCGGGGGCCCGGCGACCGTCCGACGGCCGTCCGGCGGCAGGTTCCGGGCGGACCGCCCGCCGAGCGGGGCGGCCACGGCGCCGGGGCACCGGAGCGTGCGGGGCCCGCTCGGGTCACCTGGCTCGGCCGCCGCGGCCCACGGGTCGGGCGCCACCGGCGGTCCGGGTCACCGGACCTGACGACGCGCCGGGCACCGAGGCGGGCCCGACGCGAAGGTGCGGCGCGCCGGTACCGGCCCGGTACCGCGCACCGCATGGCACGGCCCGGCACCGGGTACGGCCAGACACGGCACACCCGCCGACGGGGCACCCCGCCGGCCCGGCACCATCAGCACGCGATCGAGCGTGCTCGCGGCCCACCGGCCTGACCAGGCCACCGGACCGCCGAGGGGAGGAGAGTCCGGTGACCGCCATGAGGCCACCACAGGCCATGCCGGCCGAGAGCGTGGTCGGCGCGCCGAGACCGATCGGCCGTCCCGACCAGGTCCAGACGGCCGGACCGGCGGGGGCACCCGTCGGCCCGAGTCGGCTCACGGCCCCGCCAAGGCCGCAGCCCCCCGCCGTCCACCACGCGGTGCTCTGCGTCAACGCCCCCGCGATGGCCGCCTCCGGACCGGACGGCCAGCTGCGCGGCCACGGCCTGCACGGCTTCTACCGCAACGGCGTCCGGGTGCTCGCCCGGATGGAGCTGCGTCTGGGCGACATGGAGCCGCTGCCGCTCCAGGGCGCCCTGACCAGCACCGCGCAGGCCCGCTTCCTCGGCGCCGTCCGGCTCCCCGGCGACCTCGACCCGGACCCGGCGCTCACCGTCGAGCGGCTGCGCCACGCGGACGGAGTGGAGACCGTCATCGTGCGCAACACCGGCGGCCGGCCCGCCAGGCTGCCGATGGAGATCGCCCTCGGCACCGACCTCGGCCCGGTCGCCGAGATCGCCGCCGGGCACCGCCCGGCCGACCTGCCGGGCCAGGTGCAGTCCGCCGGGCTGCGCTGGGCCGGCCCGGCGCACAGCGCGGTGGTCAGCGCCAAGCCCTCCCCGCACGCGGTGCTGGCCGGGGCCGGGGTGCTCCGGTGGGACTTGGAGGTGCAACCCGGCGCCCGCTGGTCGGTCGAGCTGCGCGCCGAACTGGAGAGCACCGCCCCCGGCCCGCGGCCGCCCGGCGGGCGGGGCACGGGCGTGCCGCTGCCCTGGGCCCAACCGGAGGTCCGCAGCGACGACGCCCGGGCCGCCCTGCTGGTCACCCGCTCCCTGGACGCCCTCGGCGGGCTGCTGTTCGCCGACCCGGACCGCCCGACCGACCTCTACCCGGCTTCCGGCGCGCCCTGGCGCTTCGGCCTCGCCCCGGCCGACGCGCTCTGGGCCGCCCGGCTCACCCTGCCGCTCGGCACTCGGCTCGCCGCCGGCACCCTCCGGGCGCTGGCCCGCCGTCAGCAGCCCGCCGCCGCCCCGGGCCGCACCGAAGGCCTGCTGCCCGGCGCCCTCCGGCACGGCGGCCCCGAGCTGCCGCCCACCTGCACCGCCACCGAGGCCACCCTGCTGTTCGTCACCGTGCTGGCCGAGGCCTGGCGCTGGGGCCTGCCCCGTGCGGAGACCGCCGACCTGCTCCCGGCCGCGGAGCGGGCCCTGGCCGCCCTCCGCGAGGGCCTGGTCGACGGCTTCGTCACCGACCTCAGCCGCCCGGCGGAGGACCGCGCCGCCCACCCGGTGGCTGCCCGGGCCGAGGTCCAGGCGCAGGCCCACCGCGCCGCCCTGCACGGCGCCGAACTGCTGGAGGCCTTCGGCCGCCCCGGCGCCGAGGAGTGGCGCGGTTGGGCCGCCGAACTGCGCGGGTGCTTCCGCGAGCGGTTCTGGATCGACGACCTCTCCGGCGGACGCCCCGCCGCCGCGCTGGCGCCGGGCGGCCAGCCGCTGCCGGCCGTCGCCTCCTGCCTGGTGCACCTGCTGGACACCGGGCTCGCCGCCGACGGCGGCCGGCACGAGAGCCTGCTGGACCGGGAACAGACCCGACTGCTGGCCCAGCGCCTGGCCGCGCCGGAGCTGGACAGCGGCTGGGGCCTGCGCACGCTCAGCGCCAAGTCCCCCCGCTTCAACCCGTTGGGCCACCGCGGCGGCGCGGTGCGGGTCCACGAGACCGCGCTGGCGATCGCCGGGCTGGCCGAAGCCGGCCATGAGAACGAGGCCGGCGCCCTGCTGGAGGGCCTGCTCGCCGCGGCCGCCCACTACGAGGGGCGGCTGCCCGAGATGTACGCGGGGGAGCAGCGGATCCCCGGCTGCCCGCCGGTGCCGCACCCGGCCGCCTGCCGCCCGGCAGCGGTCTCGGCGGCCGGCGCCGCGCACGCGGTGTTCGCGCTCGCCGGGGTCCGCCCCGACGTGCCGGGCGGCCGGGTCCTGGTCCGCCCGGCCAGCACCGCTCCGCTCGGCGAGCTGGAGCTGACCGGCCTGCGGGTCGCCGGCGAGCCCTTCTCGGTCCGGGTGAGCCGGATCGGCGTGGCGATGGTCGAGGAGGCCTCCGCGGAGCTGCAACTGGGCGCCCGCTGACACCCCTGCCCGGGCCCGCCCGGCTCCGGCGACACCTCAGGAGGGCCGGGCGCGGTCCGTGTACGGGCCTGTGCTTATCGTCAGAGAGACGACTATGATCGTCGCCATGTCGCGCTACGATCCGTCGGCCTTCCCCCCGTTCGCTGTCACGGTTGACCTGGTGGTGCTGACGGTGCGCGACCACGCGCTCTGCGCCCTGCTGGTCAGACGCGGCGAGCCGCCGTTCCAGGGGTACTGGGCACTGCCCGGCGGCTTCGTCCGCCCGGACGAGGGCCTGGCCGAGGCCGCCTCCCGGGAGCTGGCCGAGGAGACCGGCCTGCGCGCACACTCCGCCCCCGGCCACGAGGCGGTCGGCCCCGGCGCGGCCGGTGCCCACCTGGAGCAGCTCGCCACCTACGGCCACCCGCAGCGCGACCCCCGGATGCGGGTGGTCAGCGTCGCCTACCTGGTCCTCGCCCCCGACCTGCCGACCCCCCGGGCCGGCGGCGACGCCAGCAGTGCCCGCTGGGCCCCGGTCGGCGAACTGCTCGGCCGGAGCCCGGTCGACGGCGTCCCGCTCGCCTTCGACCACGGGCTGATCCTCGCCGACGGCGTGGAACGCGCCCGCTCCAAGATCGAGTACTCCTCCCTCGCCACCGCCTTCTGCCCCACCGAGTTCACCGTCGGCGAGCTGCGCCGGGTCTACGAGGCGGTCTGGGGCGTGGTCCTGGACCCGCGGAACTTCCACCGCAAGGTCACCGGCACCCCCGGCTTCCTGCTGCCCTCCGGTGGCACGACGACCCGTCAGGGTGGCCGTCCCGCCCAGCTGTTCACCGCGGGCGGCGCGACCGTCCTCAACCCGCCCATGCTGCGCCCGGAGTCCTGACCCGGCCCCGGCCCGCCGTCGACTCCCCCCGACCCGGGAATCGCAGGATCGGATTGTCCCCTGATCGGGTGAGGTGGGTGGCCGACGGGCCCGCGCCGCTCCCGTAATGCCCGGAATCTCCGCCACCGGCCCCTAATGTGCTGGCGCGGGGCCGTGCTGGCACGCGCCAACACACCAGGGGGCGCCCCGCGTCGGGCAGGTCGGCCGAGGGCATGGGAGCAGGCAGCGATGATCCAGATCACCGGACTGACCAAGGTCTACCGCAAGGGCGCGCCGCCCGCGGTGCTCGATCTGACCTTCGACGCCCGGCCCGGCATGGTGACCGCGCTGCTCGGCGCCGAGGGCGCGGGCAAGTCCACCGCGCTGCGGCTGATGCTCGAACTCGAACGCGGCCAGGGCATCACGCTCTTCGACGGTCGCACCTACCGCCGGCTGCGCCGCCCCGAGCGCGAGGTCGGCGTGCTGCTGCCCGGTCCCGGGCCGGGCGCGGCCGCCGTGGCGGGCCACCCGGGCCGCAAGGCGCACGGCCACCTGCGGATGCTGGCCGCGGCGGTCGGCGCCCCCGCACGGCGGGCCGACGAACTGCTGGAGCAGACCCGGCTGGCCGCCGTCGCCGGGCAGCGGCTGCGCAGTTTCTCGCCCGGCATGCACCGCCGGCTGGCCCTGGCCGCGGCCCTGCTCGGCGACCCCGGCACGCTGCTGCTGGACGCGCCGACCGAGGGCCTGTCCCCGCGCAACGTCGAGTGGTTCCACTCCTTCCTGCACTCGTTCGGCGTCGCCGGCGGGACGGTCCTGGTGACCACCCGCACCCCGCAGGAGGCCGCGCAGCTCGCCGACCGGGTCATCACGCTGGACCGCGGCCGGCTGGTGGCGGACCAGCCGGTGGCGGAGTTCCGCCGGACCAGGCTCAGCCCCGAAGTGGCCGTCCGCGGGCCGCAGATGGCGCGGCTGGCCGACCTGCTGGTCAGTCAGGGCGCCGAGGTGCGGCGGGACGGCGGCGCGGGCCTCGCGGTGGCGGGCGTCGACCGTACCGAGATCGGTGAACTCGCCTATCGCCACGGCATCCTGCTGCACGAGCTGGCCGACCGGGTGGTCGAGCAGCCGGCGCCCCGGGTCGCCCTGCCGGTCGCATCGGGCCGCTCCGGCCACCTCCGTGTCCAGTCGGGCCCCACCGCTGCCGAGCCGGGTCCCGAACCCGGCCCCGAACCCGGCCCTGAGCCCGCTCAGGAACCGGCCTCCGACGTCCAGGCCGTCACCGTCCCGCGCCACCGGGGCGCCCGCCGCCCGGAAGCCCGCCCGGCGGCCGCCCACCACCGGGACGAGGCGGCGCTGCCCACCCGCGCCCTGCCGGCCGCCTCGGCCGCGACCGCCCTCTCCGCCCTCGGCGCCACCCCCCGCCAGGCCGAGCCCGCCGAGCCCACCCCGACCGTCGTCGTGGAGCGGCTGTTCCGTGACGGCCCCGGCGCCCTGGCCAGATCCGCGTCGGCCCTCGCCCCGGCCCCCGACCCCGACCCCGGCCCCGCTGTCGGCGACGGGAGGCCCGCGCCCGACCCGACCAGGGGCCGCCGCGAGAGCGCCGCCGACCTGCTGACCGACGACACCGTCCGGCTCGGCCGCCCGGCCGGGGCCCAGGTTCCGGCCGCGACCCCGGCCCCCGGCGGTCCCGTCAGCCCCGCCACCCCCGACGACCACCGGAGCGAGTGAACCGTGCG
Organism: Kitasatospora sp. NPDC088264; assembly: GCF_040685715.1. Classification (NCBI taxonomy): domain Bacteria; kingdom Bacillati; phylum Actinomycetota; class Actinomycetes; order Kitasatosporales; family Streptomycetaceae; genus Kitasatospora; species Kitasatospora sp. NPDC088264. The sequence continues at coordinate 50,915 of NZ_JBFBIR010000019.1, read as the reverse complement.
TGTCCTGGCCTACGAGCTGCGCCGCCTGCGCGGCCTGCGTTCCACCTGGCTGCTGCTCGCCGCCGTGCTGCTGTGCGACGCCGTCACGGCCGCCGTCCTGGCGAGCCAGGCCCCGGCCGGCCCGCTGGCCGTCCCGGCCGGGGTGCGGCTGCTGACCGCCGCCGTACCGCTGATCCCGCTGCCGTTCGCCGCGCTCGGGGCCGGCGTGCTGGGCGCGCTCTCGTACGGGCACGAGGTGCGACACCCGGGGCTGCCGGCCTCCCAGGTGTCGTACCCGCGGCGGGTGCGACTGCTGCTGGCCAAGCTGCTGGTGGTCGGTCCCGTCGCGGGGCTGCTGGCGCTGGCGACCCTGCTCCTCGACGCGGTGGCGGTGCAGCTGGCGCTGCCGGGCGGGGTGACGGTGGCCGCCTGGGCGGAGTCCTCGGCCTTGTCGGACCAGGTGTCGCAGGCGCTGGCCGCCACCGGGCTGTCAGGCCTGGCCGACCTGCCGGGCCTGACCGACCTGCCGGGCGTGTTCGCCCCGGTGGCGCTGGCGGCCGGCCACGGGGCGCCGGCGGCCCTGCTGGCCTTCGTCCTGCTGACCGTCGTGGCGGGCTGGACCGGGGTGCTGACGACGTCACTGACCCGCAGCGCCTCGGTCGGGGTGCTGCTGTTGTGCGCGCTGCCGCCGCTGCTGGAGTCCGGTGTGGCGCTGCTGCTGCGGGAGACCGGCAGGCCGTGGCCGACCCGTGCGGCCGAGCTGCTGCCGTTCCAGTCCGGCGTCGAATGGGCCTACGGCTGGGTTTACCGCGGGGAGCACGAGGCGGTGGCTGGGAGCGCGGCGCTGACGGATCCGGCTCTGCTCGCGGCGGTGGCGGCGCCCGCGGCCGTCCTGCTGCTCGCGGCGCTCCTGGTGCAGGTCCGGCGGCGCGCGCTCTGACGCCGGGCGCCGAGGGGGCGGCCGCGCCGAAGCATCAAGATCGACCAGCAGTGACCGTAATGCGCGGTTCTTCCTGATAAGAAGTCAATTATCCAGTCGCGGTCGATCACCCTTTCGTGTGCTTTTCACGAGAATTCTCAAGCTGCGCCCGCCGATCGCCGACAAAGGAGCTGTGAGTACCCTTGCGCACCCCACCATGACCCCCGCCCGTTCCGCCGACGGACCCATCCACGGCCCCGGCGATCTGGACCGCTTCTCGTACGCCGACCGGCCGACTCCGCCGGCGCCCCGTTGGGAGGGCGCCGAGTCCGATCTCGCCCGGGTCGGCCGCAAGACCACCAGTAGTCGCGGCCGCGGTCTGCACGGCCAGCTGGTCCAGCAGCTCGGCCAGATGATCGTCTCCGGCGACCTGGGCGCCGACCGTCCGCTCGTGCCCGAGGAGATCGGCCAGCGGTTCGAGGTGTCCCGCACAGTCGTCCGCGAGTCGCTGCGCGTCCTGGAGGCCAAGGGCCTGGTCAGCGCCCGGCCGAACGTCGGCACCCGAGTCCGTCCGGTCGCCGACTGGAACCTGCTGGACCCGGACATCATCGAGTGGCGCGCCTTCGGCCCGCAGCGGGACGAGCAGCGCCGGGAGCTGTTCGAGCTCCGCTGGGCGATCGAGCCGCTGGCCGCCCGGCTCGCCGCCGGCCACGGCCGGGAGGACGTCCAGCAGCGGCTGGTCGAGCTGGTCGAGATCATGGGCCACGCCGCCGCCCAGGCCGACCTCTCCACCTACGCCCGGGCCGACGCCGAGCTGCACGGCCTGATCCTCCAGATGGCCGGCAATCGGATGCTGGAGCACCTGTCCGGGATCGTCGCCGGCGCGCTGCAGGTGTCGGGCGGGCCGGCCATCTCCTGCGAGCGCGCCTCCGAGTCCTCGGTCAGCCTGCACGCCAGGCTGGTGGATGCGCTGGGCACCGGCGACGGCACCGCGGGGGAGGCCGCGATGCGGGCGCTGCTCACCGTCCACCCCGAGATCGAGCCGTCCGTCCCCGCCCCTCGGGAGCACTGAGCGGGCCGTTCCGGTGAGCGGGCGCCCCGTCCGTCCTCCGTTCCTCCAGGGCCCTCCGGCCGCACCCGCGCGGCGCAGCCGGAGGGCTTCTGCATGTCGGCGGTCCGACCCGAACGTTTGATGCCCCGTCCATGACAACGGGTTTCGGTGCGAGTGCGCGATGATGGATTCCGGCCCCGTGGCCGCGGGCGCCGAGTGGTGTGACCCGCGACACGAAGGCCATGCGTAACACTTGACGAGTAGCAGCGATGTCTCCTGAGCGGGAGCAGCTCCGGAATACTTCAACATGTCACAATGCTGTGTTGGTCCGCGGCGCTGCTGCCGTCCTGCAAACCCAGTCCTCAAGCCCGAGTCGGTCGGAATCGACACCGCGCGCCTGACGCGCGATTTCCTTCCCCGCCCGCTCGGGCGGCCGGTACGGGTTCGAGTCCACTCATCGTCCGAGAGGTTGTTCGTGTCGGCCAGCACATCCCGTTCGCTTCCCCCCGAGATCGCCGAGTCCGCAGCTCTGCTGGCGCTCATCGAGCGGGGCAAGGCCCAGGGGCAGATCGCCGGTGACGACGTGCGCCAGGCGTTCGAGGCGGACCAGATCCCGGTCACCAAGTGGAAGAACGTCATGCGCAGCCTCAACCAGGTGCTGATTGAGGAGGGGGTGGACCTCATGGTCAGCGCGGCCGAACCGGCCGGCGCCAAGCGCAAGAGCGTTGCTGCCAAGAGCCCCACCAAGCGCACCGCCACCAAGGCTGTCACCACCCGGAGCCCGGCCGCCCCCACGGCCCCGACCAAGCCGCCCGTGCGGATCGCGCCCGGTGCGCCCGTCGCGGCCCCGGCCGTGGCGGCCGCCACGGCGTCCGCCCCCACGGTGTCCGCCGAGATCACCTCGGAGACGACCGGGGTCGCCTCCGGGCTGAAGGCGGTCGCGGCGAAGAAGGCCGCCCCTGCCAAGAAGGCCGCGGCCAAGAAGACCGCCGCGCCGGCCAAGAAGACCGCCGCCAAGAAGACCGCCGCCAAGGCGGGCAAGGGCGACGAGGAGCTCATCGGCGAGGAGGAGCTGCTCGAGGACGTCGCGCTGCCCGGCGACAAGGCGGGCGAGGAGGCGGAGCCCGAGGAGGAGTCGCAGGGCTTCGTGCTCTCCGACGACGACGAGGACGACGCGCCGGCCCAGCAGGTCGCCGTCGCCGGTGCCACCGCCGACCCGGTCAAGGACTACCTGAAGCAGATCGGCAAGGTCCCGCTGCTCAACGCCGAGCAGGAGGTCGAGCTCGCCAAGCGCATCGAGGCCGGTCTGTTCGCCGAGGACAAGCTCTCGGCCGCCGACAAGCTCGCCCCCAAGCTCAAGCGCGAGCTGGAGATCATCGCCGAGGACGGCCGCCGCGCCAAGAACCACCTGCTGGAGGCCAACCTCCGCCTGGTGGTCTCGCTGGCCAAGCGCTACACCGGCCGCGGCATGCTCTTCCTGGACCTGATCCAGGAGGGCAACCTCGGTCTGATCCGTGCGGTCGAGAAGTTCGACTACACCAAGGGCTACAAGTTCTCCACCTACGCCACCTGGTGGATCCGCCAGGCGATCACCCGCGCCATGGCCGACCAGGCCCGCACCATCCGCATCCCGGTGCACATGGTCGAGGTCATCAACAAGCTGGCCCGGGTCCAGCGCCAGATGCTCCAGGACCTGGGCCGCGAGCCCACCCCGGAGGAGCTGGCCAAGGAACTCGACATGACCCCCGAGAAGGTCATCGAGGTCCAGAAGTACGGCCGTGAGCCGATCTCGCTGCACACCCCGCTCGGCGAGGACGGCGACAGTGAGTTCGGTGACCTGATCGAGGACTCCGAGGCGGTCGTCCCGGCCGACGCGGTCTCCTTCACCCTGCTCCAGGAGCAGCTGCACTCGGTGCTGGACACCCTCTCCGAGCGCGAGGCCGGCGTGGTCTCGATGCGCTTCGGCCTGACGGACGGTCAGCCGAAGACGCTCGACGAGATCGGCAAGGTGTACGGGGTCACCCGTGAGCGCATCCGCCAGATCGAGTCGAAGACCATGTCGAAGCTGCGCCACCCGTCGCGTTCCCAGGTGCTGCGCGACTACCTGGACTGATCAGGCCGGTACGGCAAGCGTGTGACGAAGGCCCGGAGCCCCACGGCTCCGGGCCTTCGCCGCTGTCCGGGCCCGGGCGGGTCAGCGTCCGGGTGGCCGTTGTCCCTCGTCCGGGTGGCGGTGCGACGGGAAGCGGTCGCACCGCGTAGTCGATCACCTACGCTGTGGCGGTTGCCTGCTGCCGAGCCGACTGGAGTCACGGTGCTGCCCAACCCGGACCGCGCTGCCCTGCCGACCCCCGCCCCGCCCCCGGCGAGCCCGGCGGCCGCCCGTGCGGGCCGCCGCCGACGGGCCGCCGTACTGGCGCTGCTGGCCGCCGTCCCCGTCCCGCTGGTCGCGCTCGGCGCGGCCGGTCCGGCCGGGGCGCAGCGCCGGGTGGTCGGCGGCACCGCCGAGACCACCGTCGACCACCCGTGGGTGGTGGCGCTGTCCAGCCGCCAGCAGTTCGGCAGCGGCCGCTCCGGCCAGTTCTGCGGGGGAGCGCTGGTCACGCCGACCAAGGTGGTGACGGCCGCGCACTGCTTCTACGACGAGTCCAGGGGCGCCAAGGTGGACCGGCCGGGCCTCAAGGCCGTCATCGGCCGGGACGACATGCGCAGCTCGGCCGGCCGCGAGGTGCCCGTCCGGTCGGTGTGGATCCACCCCGACTACTCCTTCACCGCCAACCTGAACGACGTCGCCGTGCTCACCCTCGCCGACCCCCAGGACTCCCGGCCGGTGATCGACCTGGTCGGCCAGGGCGAGACCGAGCCGTACGCGGCCGGGACCGCCGCGCGGGTCTTCGGCTGGGGCGACACCACCGGGCGCGGTGACTACTCGCCCACGCTGCGCGGGGTGGAGGTGCCGATCATCGCGGACCAGACCTGTGCGCAGGCCTACCCGGGCGGGCCGGACGGCAAGTTCGACGCCCGGGGCATGGTGTGCGCGGGTGAGGAGAAGGGCGGCAAGGACGCCTGCCAGGGCGACAGCGGCGGCCCGCTGGTCGTCGGCGGCCGACTGGTCGGCCTGGTCTCCTGGGGGACGGGTTGCGCCGAGGCGGCCCACCCGGGCGTCTACACCAGGGTGGCGTCCGTCGCGGACGCGGTGCGCTCGGTGCTGTGAGGGCCGCCCGGGCCGTTGCCGGTGGCCAACTGGTCACGTTCTGACGTCACATCGCTGCGGAGCGTGCCGGCCTCCGTGAACAGCAGAGCCGGGCGACCGGTTCCCGAGGGGACCTGTCGCCCGGCTCACCGGTCGCGCGGAGTGCGCGACCGGATACACAGCTCGACGCCGACTGCTGGTGTGGCGCCTTGGATCAGCGCTCTTCTTCGGCGGCCGTGGCGTTGGCGGTGCCGCTGAGACGGCCGCTCTCGTCCTGTATCTCCACGGCGATCTTCTTGAGCTCGGGCTCGAACTTCCGGCCGTGGTGGGCGCAGAAGAGCAGCTCTCCGCCGCTGGCGAGTACGACGCGCAGGTAGGCCTGGGCGCCGCAGCGGTCGCAGCGGTCAGCCGCGGTGAGCGGGCTCGCAGGTGTCAGAACAGTAGTCACGTCGCCTCTTCTCTAGCTCGACGAGCTGTCGTACCAGGGTCAACATCCAACCAGGCCGAAAACGTTCCCGCTCGTGGCTTTTCTTCTCTGAGGATTCTGCTGTGTTGATGAGGACGTGCCCCGGGGGCCGGTGGTTCATGCGTACCGAATCCCAGGATCCGCCCGTCCCTCGAACGCCCGATCGGGACCGGGTGCGAGGTCCGCGTAGCATAATCCTCTGCCGGGTTGGAGCATAAGCCCCGCCCCGGGCCCCGGTAGCCTGCATAACGGCAGTTCCGGAGCCTGTGCCAGGCCCCACGATCCGCCAGGACCGGTGGTACCGGGAGGAGATGGCGCCCCGGGGTCCGGATACCGGAGCGGTCCTTGTTCGCGCAGCGCGTACAAGCTGCGCGGGAGCGGCCCGCCGTGCTGTGCACCCAGCGGAGGGGCGCGAGCACACCGGGCGACGACTGTCGGTGCGGCGTGCTGCACTGGCGGATGGTCCGGATGCGTCCGGATGTGACCGATGAGACAGAACTTCACCGAGGAGAGTGCCGCGTGAGTGCCGAAACGACCGTGCCGTCCGCACTGCTGGCCGGCGACGACGGTTCCAACTACACCGCTCGGCACCTGCTCGTCCTGGAGGGCCTGGAGGCGGTCCGCAAGCGCCCCGGCATGTACATCGGCTCGACGGACAGCCGCGGCCTGATGCACTGCCTCTGGGAGATCATCGACAACTCCGTCGACGAGGCGCTGGGCGGTTACTGCGACCGCATCGAGGTCCTGCTGCACCCGGACTCCTCGGTCGAGGTCCGCGACAACGGGCGCGGCATCCCGGTCGACGTCGAGCCCAAGACCGGGCTGTCCGGCGTCGAGGTCGTGATGACCAAGCTGCACGCCGGCGGCAAGTTCGGCGGCGGCTCCTACGCGGCCTCCGGCGGCCTGCACGGCGTCGGCGCCTCCGTGGTCAACGCCCTCTCCGCCCGGCTGGACGTCGAGGTCGACCGCAGCGGACACACCCACGCGATCAGCTTCCGCCGCGGCACCCCCGGCATCTTCACCGAGGCCAGCCCCGACGCGCCCTTCGAGCCCGCCAACGGCCTGACCAGAGCCCGCAAGGTGCCCAAGGCCCGCACCGGCACCAGGATCCGCTACTGGGCCGACCGGCAGATCTTCCTCAAGGACGCCCGGCTCTCCCTGGAGCACCTGCACAGCCGCGCCCGGCAGACCGCCTTCCTCGTCCCCGGCCTGACCATCGTCGTGCGTGACGAGCGGCTCACCGAGAGCGAGCAGGTCGAGGAGTCGGTCTTCCGCTTCGACGGCGGCATCGCCGAGTTCTGCGAGTTCCTGGCGCCCGACAAGCCGGTCTGCGACGTGCTGCGGCTGCGCGGAGAGGGCACCTTCAAGGAGACCGTGCCCGTCCTGGACGAACTCGGCCACATGACCCCCACCGAGGTCACCCGGCAGCTCGGCGTGGACATCGCGCTGCGCTGGGGCGCCGGTTACGACACCACCCTGCGCTCCTTCGTCAACATCATCGCCACCCCCAAGGGCGGCACCCACATGACCGGCTTCGAGCGCTCGCTGGCCAAGACCGTCAACGAGGCGCTGCGCGCGGCCAAGCTGCTGCGCGTCGCCGAGGACGACATCACCAAGGACGACGCCACCGAGGGCCTCACCGCGGTGGTCACCGTCCGGCTCGCCGAGCCGCAGTTCGAGGGCCAGACCAAGGAGGTGCTCGGCACCTCGGCGGCCAACCGGATCGTCGCCGCCGTCGTCGCCAAGGAACTCAAGGCCTTCCTCACCTCGGCCAAGAAGGACCAGAAGCTCCAGGCCCGGGCCGTGCTGGACAAGGTCGTCGCGGCCGCCCGCACCCGGGTCGCGGCCCGCCAGCACAAGGAGGCCCAGCGCCGCAAGACCGCGCTGGAGACCAGCTCGCTGCCGGCCAAGCTGGCCGACTGCCGCAGTGACGACGTCGACCGCAGCGAGCTCTTCATCGTCGAGGGCGACTCCGCGCTCGGCACCGCCAAGCTCGCCCGCAACTCCGAGTTCCAGGCGCTGCTGCCGATCCGCGGCAAGATCCTCAACGTGCAGAAGGCCTCGGTGAGCGACATGCTCAAGAACACCGAGTGCGCCGCGATCATCCAGGTGATAGGGGCCGGTTCGGGCCGCACCTTCGACATCGACCAGGCCCGCTACGGCCGGGTCATCTTCATGGCCGACGCCGACGTCGACGGCTCGCACATCCGCACCCTGCTGCTGACGCTGTTCCACCGCTACATGCGGCCGATGGTCGAGCAGGGCCGGGTCTTCGCCGCCGTGCCGCCGCTGCACCGGATCGAGCTCACCAGCCCCAAGCGCGGCCAGGAGAAGTACCACTACACCTACTCCGACGCCGAACTGCGCTCCACCCTGCTGGAGTTCCAGCGCAAGGGGCAGCGCTGGAAGGAGCCGGTGCAGCGGTACAAGGGCCTGGGCGAGATGGACGCCGACCAGCTGGCCGAGACCACCATGGACCCGCGCCACCGCACGCTGCGCCGGATCAACCTGGGCGACCTGGAGCAGGCCGAGCGGATCTTCGACCTGCTGATGGGCAACGACGTCGCCCCGCGCAAGGAGTTCATCGTGGACTCGGCGGCCACCCTGGACCGCTCCCGCATCGACGCCTGAGGCCTTCGGATCCTTCCTGCACGAGGGCCCTCCACCCACGGGTGGAGGGCCCTCGTGCTGCCGGTTCCACCTGTGGTCCACCCCGGCGCCGATCAACCGGGGGCGCCGGATCCGTAGCGTCGGAGAGGTCAGTACAAGCCTCCTGTCGGGACGGAGAAGTCCGATGACCGCCCTCGTCAACATCGTCGTGATCATCGCGGTGATGGTCCTCGTGGTCCAGCGCCAGATGCGCGCCCAGCGCCTGGACACCGAGCGTCGTTTCTGGCTGCTGCCGCTGATCCTCGGCGTGCTCGCACTGCGCGACCCGCAGCTCATCGACCACCAGCACACCGCGCTGTCCGCCGCCCTGGTCGGGTGCGGCCTGGCGGCGGTGGTCGCGATGGGCTCCGTCTGGGGCTGGACCGTGCGGCTGTGGCGGGCCGGGGACGGCTCGGTCTGGGCCAAGGGCACCAAGGCCACGGTGGCCGCCTGGGTCGGCATGCTCGCCATCCGGCTCGCCCTGTACGGCATCGGCGCGGCACTGCACGTCCACCAGGCGGGCAGCGCGCTGCTGCTGGGACTGGCGGTCCTGCTGCTGACCCGCTCGTTCGTGGTGAACTGGCGGGCACGGGCCCTGGACCAGCCGCAACAGGCCGCCGTACCGCGCTGACCGCCCTGCCGGGGCCTGCCGGGCCCGCTGTCCGAGAACGTCGAGGAGGCACCTGTGGTCGAGTGGTACTGGACCCGCTGGCCGTCCCGCGAGGGGCTGGAGCGCGAGGTCGGGAGATGGCCGCGGCGGGCCCTCTCCCTGCTCGGCCGCACCGTCCTGCTGGTCGTCGTCTGCTGGGGGACGTTCTCCGGCGGCAAGTACGCGGGCTGGGCGGTGGTGGTCGTGGCGGCCGGACTGCTCGGGGTCGCCGCCCTGGCCACCGGCTACCTCTACGCCACCCGGGAACAGCGCCTGGCGCTCTCGCTGGGCCTGGCCGTCGCCCTGCTCGGCAGCGCCTGGCTGGCCAACTGGGGGCAGGCCTACCTGCTGGCCGACTTCGTCTGGTGCGGGCTGGCCGTGGTCGGGGTGGTCCGGCTGCCGCCCGCGCCCGGCCTGCTCACCGCGGCGGCCGCGCTGGGCTCGTACACCGCCGCCAGCTGGGCGAGCTGGGTGAGCATCTTCGCCACCATCGGCGGGCTCGGCCTGCTCGGCTACCTGCTGCGGCTGGACGTCGAGGCCCGCGGCACCGCCCGCCAGCTGCTCACCCAGGAGCGCGCCGCCCGGGCCGCCGAGGCGGAGAGCGCGGCGCTCGCCGAACGGGCCAGGATCGCCCGGGAGATCCACGACGTGCTCGCGCACAGCCTCTCCGCGCAGCTCGTCCACCTGGAGGCGGCCCGGCTGATGCTGGACGCCGGCACCGACCGCGGGCAGATCCGCGAGCGGGTCGTCGCCGCCCGGCGGATGGCCCAGGACGGGCTGGTCGAGACCCGGCAGGCGCTGTCCGCGCTGCGCGGCGAGCTCACCCCGGTCGGTGAGTTCCTGGTGGAGCTGACCGGGCGGGAGCGGGCCGCGCTCACCGTCACCGGCACGCCCCGACCGCTCGCCGCCGAGGCCGCCCTTGCGGTGCGGCGCACCGCGCAGGAGGCGGTGACCAACGTCCGCAAGCACGCGCCCGGCGCCCGGTGCACCGTCGAACTGCGCTACCTGACGGAGGCGGTGGAGCTGGAGGTGCGCAACTCCCGCCCTCCGCGCGGCGAACCGTCCGGGGAGCTGGCGGCCAGCGGCAGCGGGTACGGTCTGCTGGGGATGCGCGAACGCGCGGAACTGCTCGGCGGCACCCTGCTGGCGGGCCCCGAGGACGGAGGGTGGCGCGTGCTGCTGCAGGTGCCGGCATGAGCGAGCGCGGCGAGCTCATCATCAGCAGGTGCGGATTTCGCGAAGCGACTGCCGAGCGAAGCGGGGCGGGCGCATGAGCGAGGCAGAAGTCACCAGGGTGCTGGTGGTGGACGACCAGACGGTGGTGCGCGAGGGCATCGTGATGCTGCTGGGGCTGCTGCCCGGCATCGAGGTGGTCGGCGCGGCGGCGGACGGGGAGGAGGCCGTCGCCCTGGTGGAACGGTGTCACCCGGACGTGGTGCTGATGGATCTGCGGATGCCGCGCGTCGACGGCGTCGAGGCGACCCGGCGGATCCGGGCCGCGCACCCGCAGACCGAGGTCGTGGTGCTCACCACCTACGCCGACGACGACTCGCTGTTCCCCGCTCTGCAGGCCGGGGCGCGCGGCTACCTCACCAAGGACGCCGGTGGCGAGGAGATCGCCCGGGCGATCGCGGACGTCCGCGCGGGGGCGGCCGGGCTCTCGCCGCAGATCCAACTCCGTTTGCTGGAAAGGCTTTCAGGGCCTGCGGCCGGATCCGCGCCGGGGGCCGGGAAGCCGGCCGGGCGGCCGGGGGAGCTCCCGGACGGGCTGACCGCCCGGGAGGCGGAGGTGCTGGCGCTGATCGCGGAGGGGCTCTCCAACACCGAGATCGCCCAGCGGCTGTTCGTCAGCCAGGCCACCGTGAAGACGCACATCAACAACCTGTTCGCCAAGACCGCGGTACGGGACCGGGCGCAGGCGGTCTCGTACGCCTTTCGACACGGGATCACCGGTACGCAGCAGTAGTCGGATGAGTGTCTGTCGGATGATCGATCACCTCATCGAGTGAAGGTATCGGCAATGGTCAGAGGGGCTGTCCGGCGGCCACCATCATGGTTGGGGTCAGAGTGCCCGCCGGTCCAGGAGCAGTTGTGCCACAGCAGCAGACGAGCAGTCCCGGACAGGGGCAGCGATTTGACTGGTGGGCCGCTCCGGCCGCCGCCACCGCCGCCGACCGGCCGGACGTGCCCGGCCAACCGGCGGTACCGGCCCAGTCGGCCCCCACCCGCGCGGTCCAGCCGGTACCGGCCGAGCGGGCGCCCGTCCGGGCCGCCGCTGCCCCCGCCGCCCAGCCCGCCGTCGAACCGGCGACCGCCCCCCGGGCCCTGGTGCCCGCCACCAACAGCACCGAGGTGTACCGGGCCGTCCAGCGCAGCGACGCCTTCCAGGACATCCGCCGCAGCTACCGGTCGTTCGTCTTCCCGGTCAGCGGAGCCTTCCTCGGCTGGTTCCTGATGTACGTCGCCGCGCAGGCCGCCGCCCCCGGCCTGATGCGCAGCCAGGTGGCCGGCCCGCTCAACGTGGCCTGGCTGCTCGGCCTGCTGCAGTTCGCCTCCACCTTCCTGCTCACCTGGCTCTACGCCCGCAACGCCCGGACCAAGCGCGACCGCGCCGCCCTGGGCCTGCGCTGGGACACCCAGGACCAGCTGCGATGACGACCACGATCACGACCGCGATGACGACCGCCACCCCGCCCCCCGTGGCCCCCACCGGCGACCACCACGACCTCGCGATCGCGCTGTTCGCCGTCGTCGTCCTGGTCACCCTGGCGATCACCCTCTGGGTCGGCCGCCGGGGCAGCGCCACCGAGGACTTCTACGCCGGCGGCCGCGACTTCACCCCGCTCCAGAACGGCTTCGCGCTCTCCGGCGACTACCTCTCCGCCGCCTCCTTCCTCGGCGTCGCCGGGCTGATCGCGCTGTACGGCTACGACGGCGTGCTCTACAGCATCGGCTTCCTGGTCGCCTGGCTGGTGGTGCTGATGCTGGTCGCCGAACTGGTCCGCAACGCCGGCCGGTACACCCTCGCCGACGTGCTCGCCCTGCGGCTGCGCCGCCGCAAGGTCCGGGCCGCGGCCGGTGGCGCCAGCGTCGTCGTCACCCTGCTCTACCTGGTCGCCCAGATGGTCGGCGCGGGCTCGCTGGTCGCCCTGCTGCTCGGCACCAACAGTGCCCAGGCCCGGACCTGGACCATCGTCGCCGTCGGCGGACTGATGATCGTCTACGTCACGATCGGCGGGATGCGGGCCACCACCTGGATCCAGATCGTCAAGGCCTTCCTGCTGATCGCCGGCTCGGTGCTGCTCACCGTGCTGCTGATGGTCCGCTTCCACGGCGACGTCGGCGAGCTGATGCGCCAGGCCGCCCAGCACAGCGGCGCCGGGCGGCGCTACCTCGAACCCGGCCTCAAGTACGGCGCCACCTTCACCAGCCGGCTCGACTTCTTCAGCCTGGGCCTCGCCCTGGTGCTCGGCACCGCCGGACTGCCGCACATCCTGTCCCGCTTCTACACCGTGCCCACCGCGCGGGCCGCCCGCCGCTCCACGATGTGGGCGATCGGCCTGGTCGGCGGCTTCTACCTGATGGCCATCGCGCTCGGCCTGGGCGCGACCGCGCTGGTCGGCTCGGCGGAGGTGCGGCACGCCAACTCGGCCGGGAACACCGCCGTCCCGCTGCTCGCCCTGGTGCTCGGCGGCGGCAACGGCAGCACCGGCGGGGTGGTGCTGTTCGCGCTGATCTCGGCGATCGCCTTCGCCACCATCCTCGCCGTGGTCGCCGGGCTCACCCTGGCCTCCTCGGCGGCCTTCGCCCACGACATCTGGGCCGGTGCCTGGCGCGGCCGGCCGCGCCGGCGCCCCTTCCGGCGGCGTGCCGCCGTCCCGGCCTCCCGGCCGGGGGAGGCGGGGGACGTGGCGGAGGCCGAGCCGACGGGCGAGGCCAGCGAGCGCCAGGAGGTCTGGGTGGCACGGTTCGCGGCCGTCGGGATCGGCGCGGCCGCGATCGCGATCAGCCTCTACGCCCAGCAGCTGAACGTCGCCTTCCTGGTCGGCCTGGCCTTCGCGGTGGCGGCCTCCAGCAACCTGCCCGTCCTGCTGTACAGCCTGTTCTGGTCGCGGTTCACCACCCGCGGCGCGGTCTGGTCGGTGTACGGCGGGCTGGTCCCGGCGATCGTGCTGGTCGTCTTCTCCCCAGTGGTCTCCGGCACCAAGGTGGCGCTCTTCCCCGGCGTCGACTTCCACTGGTTCCCGCTGGAGAACCCCGGCATCATCTCCATCCCGCTCGGCTTCCTGGCCGGCTGGATCGGGACGATCACCTCGCCCGAGCCGGCCGACGCGGACCGCTTCGCCGAGCTGGAGGTGCGCGCCCTCACCGGTGCGGGCGCGGCCTGAGCGCCGCGCCCCGGGGAACCCCGGCGGGCCTGGGGCCGCCGGGGTTCCCCCACGTCCGGGCGTGGTGTCAGGTCCGGACCGCCAGGCCGTAGCGGTGCTCGGGGCGGCCGGTGTCGCCGTAGCGCAGGGTCAGCCGCAGCCGGCTGTCTCGCTCCAGCTGCTTGAGGTAGCGCTGCGCCGTCGAGCGGCTGAGCCCGGTGGCGTCCGCGACCTCCTGCGCGGACAGCGGGCGGCCCGCCTGGCGCAGCACCCCCAGCACCAGGTCGGTGGTGGGCGCCGAGTGCCCCTTCGGCAGCGGGCCGGCCGGGGCGGCGGCGCTGCGCAGGGTGGCGAACAGCCGGTCCACCTCGTCCTGGCCGGCCTCCCGGGCCGCCGGGCCGGCCAGCGCGTGCCGCAGCTGCGCGTACGCGACCAGCTTGTCCCGCAGGCCGGCGAAGGTGAACGGCTTGACCAGGTACTGCAGCGCGCCGTGCTGCATCGCGGCGTGCACCGTCGACACGTCCCGGGCGGCCGTCACCATCATCACGTCGCAGGCCACCTGCCGCTCCCGCAGCCGGCGCACCAGCGCCAGGCCGGTCTCGTCCGGCAGGTGGTGGTCGAGCAGCAGCAGGTCCACCGGGCGGCGCTCCAGCGCGGCCAGCGCCTCCCCGGCCGAGTGCGCGGTACCGGTCACCCGGAAGCCCGGCACCTTGGCCACGTACGCGGCGTGCACGTCCGCGACCCGGAAGTCGTCGTCCACCACGAGTACGTCGATCATCAGGCCTCCACGAGCTGAGGGGTGAGCAGGGCCTCGGGCAGCTCGACCGTGAACCGGGCGCCGCCGAGCGGTCCCGCGTCGAGCACGATCCGGCCGCCGGTCCGTTCGACCAGTCGCCGCACCATCGCCAGCCCCAGCCCGCGCGGACGGTGCGCGGGCGCGTCCTTGCTGGTCCACCCCTCCTCGAAGACCTGCTCGCGCAGCTCCTCCGGCACGCCCGGGCCGCTGTCCGCGACCTGGAGCAGCAGTGTGGAGCCGGCCGCCGCCAGCGTCACCTCCAGCCGGCCGCCCCCACCCGCCGCGAGCGCGTCCACCGCGTTGTCGATCAGATTGCCGAGCACCGTCACCAGCGCCCGCGCGTCCACCACCGCGTCCGGCAGGTGCGCCGCCGGGGCCAGCGCCAGCCGCACCCCGCGCTCGCCCGCCACCGCCGTCTTGCCCGCCAGCAGCGCCGCGACGTGCGGATCCTGCACCTGCTCGGCGATCCGCGCCGCGACCACCGCGTGCGAACCGGACTGCTCCGAGATGAACGCCACCGCCTGCTCGTGGCGGCCCAGCTCCAGCAGGCCCAGCAGGGTGTGCATCCGGTTGGCGTGCTCGTGGTCCTGGGCGCGCAGTGCCTCGGTCAGGCTGCGCGTGGTGTCCAACTCGCGGACCAGCGACTCCAGTTCGGTCCGGTCGCGGAGCGTCACGACCGCGCCGCCCTCGGCCGTGCCCATCCGGTTGACCACCAGCACCCGGTCGTCCCGGACCGCCGGCAGGTCGGCGCCGGTGATCCGCCCGGTCAGCACGTCCGCCAGCCGGCCCGGCGGCAGCACCGCGTGGATCGGCCGCCCGGTGCAGTCCTCCGGCAGGCCGAGCAGCCGCACCGCCTCGTCGTTGGCCAGCCGGATCCGGCCGCGCTCGTCCAGCGCCACCATGCCCTCGCGGATGCCGTGCAGCATCGCCTCCCGCTCCACCAGCAGCGCCGAGATGTCGGCCAGCGCGATGTTGTGGGTGCGGCGCTTCAGCCGCCGGGCCAGCGCCAGCGTGGCGACCGTCCCCGCGGCCAGGCCCGCGCCCGCGCACAGCAGGATCCCGGTGAGCATCTTCAGCAGCCGGCGGCGGATCGAGTCGTCGCTGATGCCGACCGACACCTCGCCGACGATCCGGCCGTCCGCGGCCCGCAGCGGCACCTTGCCGCGCGCGGTGCGGCCCAGCGTGCCCTGCTGCATCGCGGTGACGCTGAGCCCGCTGAGCGCCGGCTCCGGATCGGTGCTGACCCGGTGGCCGATCCGCTCCGGGTCGGTGTGCGAGAGCCGGATCCCGTCCAGGTCGGTGACCACCACGAAGCTCGCGCCGGTGGCCAGCCGGATCTGCTCGGCGTTGCGCTGCGCGGTCGCCGAGTCCCGGGCGTCGGCGGCGCGGGCGATCGCCTCGTCGGTGGCGGTGGCCTGGGCGATCGACAGCGCCCGCTGCATCGCGTCGTGGTCCAGCTCGCTGCTGACCGGGGCCAGGAACAGGCCGGCGGTCACGGTGGTGACACCGACGGTGACGACGGTCTGGCTCAGCAGCAGTTGCGCGAAGACCCGGCGGGGCCAGCGGGGCAGCTTCATCCGGGCCTCCTCTCGGCGGCTGTGGGGGCGGGTACGTCAGGGTCGGGACACCCTACGTTTCCGGCGTGTTTCTGTCAGCCGCGTCCCCGCAGTTGTAGCGGAAGCAAAAGGAGCAGAACACCCCTCAATGCGGAGAAACCGCAGTACGCCGAGAAGGCTCCCGCCCGGGCCCGGCCCGCTCCTACCTTTCCGGGGCAAGCACAGACCCGGGAGGATCGAATGAGCACAACCCCGGCGATCGAGCTGACTGGCGCGACGAAACGGTTCCGCACCCCGTCCGGGGCCCTGCACACCGCCGTCCGTGATCTCGATCTGACCGTCGCCCAAGGCGAGTTCGTCGCCGTCGTCGGGCCCACCGGCTGCGGCAAGTCCACCACGCTGACCCTGGTCAGCGGCCTGGAGGAGCCCACCGAGGGTGAGGTCCGAGTGGACGGCGAGCCGGTCCGCGGGATCCACCCCAAGGTCGGTTTCGTCTTCCAGCAGGACGCCGTCTTCCCCTGGCGCACCGTCCTGTCCAACGTGATGGCCGGGCCGCGCTTCCGCGGCGTGCCCACCGCCGAGGCCAGGGAACGGGCCCGGGACTGGCTGGGCCGCGTCGGCCTCGCCGCCTTCGAGGACCGCTACCCGCACCAGCTGTCCGGCGGCATGCGCAAGCGCGTCGCGCTCGCCCAGACCTTCGTCAACGACCCGGACATCCTGCTGATGGACGAGCCGTTCTCGGCGCTGGACGTGCAGACCCGCGCCCTGATGTCCGACCAGTTGCTGGAGCTGTGGGCCGGGACCAGGTCCTCCGGGAACGCCGCGTCGGTCGTCTTCGTCACCCACGACCTGGACGAGGCCATCGCGCTCGCCGACCGGGTCGTCGTCATGACGGCCGGACCGGCCACCGTCAAGGAGATCTTCACCGTCGACCTGCCACGACCGCGCACCGTGGAGGCCGTCCGGCTGGAACCGAGGTTCGTCGAGCTGTACCGCGAGATCTGGGCCTCGCTCGGCGAAGAGGTGCGCATCACCCGGGAGAGAGGAGCGGGTCGTGCCGCTTGAGACCGCGTCGGCCGTCGCCGACAAGCCCCCGGCGGCCACCCCCGCCAGCCGTACCGAGGCCCGCGAACGGGCCGCCCGCAACCGGAGGTTGACCGTCTACGGGGCCCGGGTCGCGGTCCTGGTCGCCTTCCTCGGACTGTGGGAGGTCTGCGCCCGCACGGACGTCATCGACCCGTTCAACTTCTCGCAGCCGTCGAGGATCTGGGACCAGATCTGGCAGTGGATCACCCACGGCACCGCGCAGGGCTCGCTCGGCGAACAGATCGGCTACACCCTCTACGAGGCCCTCACCGGCTGGGTGATCGGCGTCATCTGCGGTGTGCTGCTCGGCATCGCGCTCGGCCGGGTCCGCTTCCTGGCCGACGTGTTCGGGCCCTACATCAAGGTGCTCAACGCCATCCCGCGGATCGTGCTCGCCCCGATCTTCCTGATCTGGTTCGGCCTCGGCCCGGCCTCCAAGGTCGCCTCCGCCGTCGTCCTGGTGTTCTTCCCGGTGTTCTTCAACGCCTTCCAGGGCGCCCGCGAGGTGGACCGCAACCTCGTCTCCAACGCCCGCATCCTCGGCGCCGACGGCCGCAAGGTCACCCTCCAGGTGGTCATCCCCGCCGCCACCACCTGGATCTTCACCAGCCTGCACGTCAGCTTCGGCTTCGCCCTGATCGGGGCCATCGTCGGCGAGTACATCGGCGCCACCAAGGGCCTCGGCCTGCTCGTCGCCGCCGCCCAGGGCACCTTCAACGCGGCCGGCGTGTACGCCGCCATGACCATCCTCGCCGTCGTGGCGCTGCTCACCGAGGGGCTGCTGACCTTCGCCGAGACGAAGCTGTTCCGCTGGAAGCCCGCAGACACGGGCGACGGCCGCTGAGCCCCTCTGCGTCGCTGAACCCCATCCCCTGCGTCGCGAACCCCCCGCTTCGCTGAACCCCCTGCGCCGCTGATCCCCCCCTCGCAGAGAGAGGCACCCCCACCCATGCGCCCGAACCCGATCGGCAGACCCGCCGCGGCCGCCCTCGCCGCCGTCCTGCTCCTCCCGCTCTCCGCCTGCGCCAACGACGCCGCCACGACCACCCACGGCGCCGCCGCCCCGGCCGGCCGGCAGGTCGACGGGCCGAAGGTCAAGATCATGGTCGGTGGCCTGGACAAGGTCATCTACCTGCCCGCGATGCTCACCCAGCGGCTCGGCTTCTTCGCCGACGCGGGCGTCAACGTCGAGCTGATGAGCGAGCCCGCCGGCGTCAACGCCACCACCGCGCTGCTCGCCGGCGACGTCCAGGGCGCCGTCGGCTTCTACGACCACACCATCGACCTCCAGGCCAAGGGCAAGATCGTCGAGTCCGTGGTGCAGTTCTCCCAGGCCCCCGGCGAGGTCGAACTCGTCTCCACCAAGCAGGCCGACGCCATCAGGTCCGGCGCCGACTTCAAGGGCAAGAAGCTCGGCGTCACCAGCATCGGTTCCTCCACCGACTTCCTCACCAAGTACCTCGCCGTCAAGAACGGCACCGCCGTCAGCGAGTTCAGCCCGATCGCGGTCGGAGCCGGCCAGACCTTCATCGCCGCGCTCCAACAGGGCAGCATCGACGGCGGGATGACCACCGACCCGACCGTCGCCAACGTCCTCGACAAGGGCCTCGGCAAAATCCTCTACGACATGCGCACACCCGAGGGCTCCCGCGAGGCCCTCGGCGGCCTCTACCCGTCGTCCTCGCTCTACATGAACACCGACTGGGTGGAGAAGAACAAGGACACCACCCAGAAGCTCGCCAACGCCTTCGTCAAGACCCTCAAGTGGATGTCCACGCACAGCCCCGAGGAGATCGCCGCGAAGATGCCCGCCGACTACGCGCAGGGCGGCGCCGAGCAGTACGCGGCCGCGATCAAGGCGACCCTGCCGATGTTCACCACCGACGGCGTGATGCCGGCCGACGGCCCCAAGACCGTCCTCGCCGTGCTCGCCGCCTTCCACCCGGACGTCAAGGGCAAGGAGGGCACCATCGACCTCTCCCGCACCTACACCACCGAGTTCGTAGGCAAGGCCGTCACCGGCTGAGCCGACACCCGACGTGACGGCCCCGCGCACCTCCGTGGACAGCAGGCGCGGGGCCGCCCGCGCGCTCCGGTCCCGCGCTCACCCCCACGGGCGCGGGGCCGCCCGCGCGCTCCGGTCCCGCGCTCACCCCCACGGGCGCGGGGCCGCCCGCGCGCTCCCGACCTGCTGAAGACCCTGCCGGCGCGCTTCCGTCCCGCTACCGACCCCGCACCGAGAGCACGTCCATCCGCGACGGCGTCCCCGCCGCCTTGCCGCAGCTCTCCGGACGCGCCGGCTCGCTCACCGCCTCGATCACGTCCACCTCCCAGGCCCGGCCGTCCTGGTGCAGCACCGAGACCAGCCAACGGCCCGCGCCGTCCGGCCGCTGGGCCAGCGTCAGCGCGTCCACCCCGGTCTCCCCGGTCGCCAACCGCACCGCGTGCTCGGCCGCCTGACCCGGACGCTCCCAGCCCGAACAGCCCCTCGACCAGGCCGGCACCATGTGCCCGGCCGCCGTCGCCGCCAGCACCTCCTTGGCCGCCTCCGCCGTCAGCCGCCCGTACGCGTAGCCGTACGGCAGCACCAGCATCGTGGGGGAGAAGCGGTGCCCGCCCAGGTGCGTCACCTCCCACACCTCGCTGTGCCCGGCCGCCGCCAGCTCCGCCGCCAACGGGCGGCCCAGCAGCGCGCAACAGCGGTCCCGCCGCCCGTTGGTGCACACCAGCGCCAACGGGCCGCCGACGTGCTCCACCCCGAAACCGCCGTGGTCACCGACGCCCAGCGCCGCGAAGTCCAGCTCCAGCAGCTCCGCCGGATCGGCCACCTCCGCCCGGCGCACCCAGCCGCGACCCGGCACCGTGTGCGCCACGACCACCTCGTGCCGCGCCGTCGGCAGGCAGTCCGCGTGCCGCCCCGGCCGCCGGATCAGCGCCACCCGCACCCCGGTGCCCGCCGCGGCCGCGTCCAGCGCCCGCCCCGTCGCCGGGTCCAGGTGGCTCTCCCCGAGCGCCTTCGCGCCCCACGGCCCGTTCTGCTCCACCAGCAGCCAGGTGGTCGCGACCGCGGCGGTGGCGGTCAGCGGCTCCGACAGTTCACGCGACAGCGTCGCACAGGTGCTCACCCGGGTAAGGCTACCCTCGGCACCCGCCGCGCCCCGGAACGACGAAGGAGGGGCGCCGGACGGCTCCGGCACCCCTCCTCCACCACGCCCGCGCCCTACGCCGGGCCGGCCACCACCGCGATCGGAGCCGTCACCGGCGTGCCCGAACCGTCACGGCGCGGGTCGCGCTCCGGCAGGTCCACCGGCGCGCCCTTGTCGGACGCCGCCCGGGCCGGGGCCACGCCCGCCCAGGCGAACGTCAGACCGTCCTCGCCGCGCAGGAACCGCTGGCAGCGCACACCGCCCGTCGCCCGGCCCTTGCGCGGGTACTGCTCGAACGGCGTCACCTTCCACGACGTCTGCTCCTCGCCGCTCAGCGTCCCCGACGCCCCCGCCACCGAGACCACCACCGCGTCCGACGCCGGATCCACCGCCGTGAACGACAGCACCCGCGCCCCGTCGGAGAGCTTGATCCCCGCCATGCCGCCCGCCGGACGGCCCTGCGGGCGCACCTGCCCCGCCGGGTAGCGCAGCAGCTGCGCGTCCGAAGCGATGAAGACCAAGTCCTCCTCGCCGGTGCGCAGTTCGACCGCGCCCACCAGCTCGTCACCCTCCTTGAGGGCGATCACCTCGAACTCGTCCTTGTTCGCCGGCCACTCCGGTACCACCCGCTTCACCACGCCCTGCGCCGTGCCCAGCGCCAGCCCCGGCGAGGACTCGTCCAGCGTGGTCAGCGCCAGCGCCCGTTCCCCGGCCTCCAACCGCAGGAACTCGCCCACCGCCGCCCCGCCGGCCAGCGTCGGCGACGGCGTCGGCGGCAGAGCCGGCAGATCGATCACCGGCAGCCGCAGCACCCGGCCCGCCGACGTCACCACACCCACGTCCGCCCGCGCCGTCGCCGGCACCGCCGACACGATCACATCGTGCTTCGACCGCTTCTCCGACAGCTCGAACGGCTCCCCGTCCGCCGTCCGCGCCAGCAGGCCCGTCGACGACAGCAGCACCCGGCACGGGTCGTCCGCCACCTCCAGCGGCACCGACAGCGCCGCCGACGGCGCCGCCCCCGCCTCCAGCAGCACCGTCCGCCGCTCCGTCCCGAACTGCTTCGCCACCGCGCCGAGTTCGGACGACACCACGCTGCGCAGCCGGGAGTCCGAGTCCAGGATCTCGGTCAGCTCCGCGATCTCCGCGTTCAGCTTCGCCTTCTCCTGCTCCAGCTCCACCCGGTCGAACCGGGTCAGCCGCCGCAGCGGAGTGTCCAGGATGTACGCCGTCTGCGTCTCCGACAGCGAGAAGCGCTCCATCAGGCGCTCCTTCGCCTGCCCCGCGTTGTCACTCGACCGGATGATCGCGATGACCTCGTCGATGTCGAGCAGCGCGACCAGCAGGCCGTCGACCAGGTGCAGCCGCTCCTCCCGCTTGCGCCGGCGGAAGTCGCTGCGCCGCCGCACCACGGTGAACCGGTGGTCGACGTAGACCTCCAGCAGTTCCTTCAGCCCCAGCGTCAGCGGCTGGCCGTCCACCAGCGCCACGTTGTTGATGCCGAAGGTCTCCTCCATCGGCGTCAGCTTGTACAGCTGCTCCAGCAGCGCCTCCGGCACGAAGCCGTTCTTCACCTCGATCACCAGCCGCAGCCCGTGCTCGCGGTCGGTCAGGTCCTTGACGTCCGCGATGCCCTGCAGCTTCTTCGCGTTGACCAGGTCCTTGATCTTCGAAATGACCTTCTCCGGGCCGACGTTGTACGGCAGCTCGGTCACCACGATGCCCTTGCGGCGCGCCGTCACCGCCTCGACCGTCGTGGTCGCCCGGATCTTGAACGTGCCGCGGCCCGACTCGTACGCGTCCCGGATCCCCGACAGGCCCACGATCCGCCCGCCCGTCGGCAGGTCCGGACCGGGCACGAACCGCATCAGCGTGTCCAGGTCCGCGGTCGGGTGCTTGATCAGGTGCCGGGCCGCGGCCACCACCTCGGACAGGTTGTGCGGCGGCATGTTCGTCGCCATGCCGACCGCGATGCCCGTCGCGCCGTTCACCAGCAGGTTCGGGAACGCCGCCGGCAGCGCCAACGGCTCCTGCTCGCTGCCGTCGTAGTTCGGACCGAAGTCGACGGTGTCCTCGTGGATCGACTCCACCATCGCCATCGACGCCGCCGTCAGCCGCGACTCCGTGTAGCGCATCGCCGCCGGCGGGTCGTCGTTGCCCAGCGAACCGAAGTTCCCGTGCCCGTCGATCAGCGGCAGCCGCATCGAGAACGGCTGCGCCATCCGGACGACCGAGTCGTAGATCGACGCGTCGCCGTGCGGGTGCAGCCGGCCCATCACCTCGCCCACCACACGGGCGCACTTCACGTGCGCGCGGTCCGGCCGCAGGCCCATCTCGTTGGCCTGGTACAGGATCCGGCGGTGCACCGGCTTCAGGCCGTCCCGCGCGTCCGGAAGCGCACGCGAGTAGATCACCGAGTAGGCGTACTCCAGGAAGGAGCCCTGCATCTCGTCCACGACGTCGACATCGAGGATCCGCTCCTCGAAGTCTCCGGGCGGCGGGGTCTGCGAACTGCGGCGGGCCATCGCGGCGGGGCTCCCTTACGTCTCGCTTGCTGTGTCTCGGTCAGTCTCTGACGTCCATCCGCCGACCCTCGTCAACAGGGCTCGGCGCCCCCATTGTGGACCCTCGCGCCGACACTCCCGGCCAGCGCCCCTCTTCCGCCCCTGGCGAACGCCCTGTCTGCGCGGGACACGAACACGCCCCCCGCGCGTTGCACCACAATGGGGGACGCCACACGAACCCCGACATCGACGACGGGAAGGACCCGAGCGCATGGCCAACCCGGCCCCCGCATCCGCCTCCACCGGAGGACATGGCGCTGCCATCGCCATCACCGAGCACCGCCTGGCCAACGGCCTGCGCGTCGTCCTCTCCGAGGACCACCTCACCCCGGTCGCCGCGGTCTGCCTCTGGTACGACGTGGGCTCCCGCCACGAGGTCAAGGGCCGCACCGGCCTCGCCCACCTCTTCGAGCACCTCATGTTCCAGGGCTCCGCCAACGTCTCCAACAACGGGCACTTCGAGCTCGTCCAGGGCGCCGGCGGCTCGCTCAACGGCACCACCAGCTTCGAGCGCACCAACTACTTCGAGACCATGCCCGCCCACCAGCTGGAGCTCGCCCTCTGGCTGGAGGCCGACCGCATGGGCTCGCTGCTCGCCGCCCTCGACGAGACGTCCATGGAGAACCAGCGCGACGTCGTCAAGAACGAGCGCCGCCAGCGCTACGACAACGTCCCCTACGGCACCGCCTTCGAGAAGCTCACCGCGCTCTCGTTCCCCGACGGCCACCCGTACCACCACACCCCGATCGGCTCCATGGCCGACCTCGACGCCGCCACCCTCGACGACGCCCGCGCGTTCTTCCGCACCTACTACGCGCCCAACAACGCCGTCCTCACCGTCGTCGGCGACATCGACCCCGAGCAGACCATCGCCTGGGTCGAGAAGTACTTCGGCAGCATCCCCGCCCACGACGGCAAGCAGCCGCCGCGCTCCGGCGAACTCCCCGACACCATCGGCAGCGAACTGCGCGAGCACGTCCGCGAGGACGTCCCCTCCCGCGCCCTGATGGCCGCCTACCGCCTCCCGCACGACGGCACCCGCGACGCCGACGCCGCCGACCTCGCCCTCACCATCCTCGGCAGCGGCGAGTCCAGCCGCCTCTACAACCGGCTCGTCCGCCGCGACCGCACCGCCGTCGCCGCCGGCTTCGGCCTGCTCCGCCTCGCTGGCGCCCCCAGCCTCGGCTGGCTCGACGTCAAGACCTCCGGCGACGCCACCATCGAGCAGATCGACGCCGCCGTCGACGAGGAACTCGCCCGCTTCGCCGCCGAAGGCCCCACCCCCGAGGAACTCGAACGGGCCCAGGCCCAGATCGAGCGCGAATGGCTCGACCGGCTCACCACCGTTGCCGGCCGCGCCGACGAACTCTGCCGCTACGCCGTCCTGTTCGGTGACCCCAAGCTTCTCAACGACGCCCTCCCCAAGGTCCTCGACATCACCGCCGAGGAGGTCCAGGCCGTCGCCAAGGCCCGGCTCCACCCCGACAACCGGGCCGTCCTCGTCTACGAGCCCACCACGGCCGACGACACCGACGCCCCCGCCGCCACCGATGAGGAGGGTGCCGCCGCATGAGCACCGACTACGTCCCCGCCATGACGTTCCACCCCCAGCCCGAGCCCGGCACCCCCGGCCCCTGGGCCTTCCCCGCCCCCGAGCGCGCCGCCCTCGGCAACGGCATCACCGTCCTGCACTGCCACCGGCCCGGCCAGCAGCTCGTCGCCGTCGAGGTCCTCCTCGACGCCCCGCTCGCCGCCGAACCCGACGGCCTCGACGGCATCGCCGCCATCCTCGCCCGCGCCCTCAGCGAAGGCACCGACACCCTCACCGCCGAGGAGTACGCCGCCGAACTCGAACGCGCCGGCGCCACCCTCGACGCCCACGCCGACCACCCCTGCATCCGCGTCTCCCTGGAGGTCCCCGCCTCCCGCCTGCAGCGCGGCCTCTCGTTGCTCGCCGACGCCCTGCGCGCCCCCGCCCTCCCCGAGGACGAGATCGAGCGCCTCGTCGCCAACCGCCTCGACGAGATCGTCCACGAGCAGGCCAACCCCGCCCGGCGCGCCGCCAAGGCCCTCTACGCCGAGCTCTTCGACGGCGCCGACCGCCTCTCCCGGCCCCGCAGCGGCACCGCCGACACGGTCAAGGCCATCGACCGGGCCGCCGTCAAGGCCTTCTACGACGCCCACGTGCGCCCCGCCACCGCCACCGTCGTCGTGGTCGGCGACCTCACCGGCACCGACCTGCCCGCCCTCCTGGAGAGCACCCTCGGCACCTGGACCGGCAACACCGCCGAAGCCTCCGCCCACGCCCCCGTCACCGCCGACGACCGCGGCCGCGTCGTCATCGTCGACCGCCCCGGCTCCGTCCAGACCCAACTCCTCATCGGCCGCATCGGCCCCGACCGCCACGACCCCGTCTGGGCCGCCCAGATCCTCGGCACCTACTGCCTTGGCGGCACCCTCACCTCCCGCCTCGACCGCGTCCTGCGCGAGGAGAAGGGCTACACCTACGGCGTCCGCTCCTTCGCCCAGCCGCTGCGCTCCGCCGCCGACGGCAGCGGCCGCTCGCTGCTCGCCATCAGCGGCTCGGTGGACACCGCCTCCACCGCCCCGGCGCTCGCCGACACCTGGACCATCCTGCGTACCCTCGCCGCCGAGGGCCTCACCGACGCCGAGCGCGACGAGGCCGTGCAGTTCCTGGTCGGCGTCGCACCGCTGAAGTACGAGACCGCGGGCTCGGTCGCCGGCACCCTGGCCGACCAGGTCGAGCAGTACCTCGCGGACGACTACCAGGCCGAGGTCTACCGGCAGCTCGCCGAACTGCCCACCGCCGCCGCCACCGAGGCCGTCGTCGCCGCCTTCCCGCCGGACCGCCTGGTCACCGTGCTGGTCGGCGACGCCGCCGTCATCGCCGACGACGTGCGGGCTCTCGGCATCGGCGAGGTCACCGTCGTCAGCTGACCCGGCGTTTCCCGTACGGCCCGGTGGAGCACCCGCTCCGCCGGGCCGTCGCGTTGTTAAATCCGTTGCGGGCCAGCGGCGTTCCGTGGATAGATATCCCCGGCACACACGGACGAACGACGACGAACGACGACGAACGAAGGGAGGCGGTCACCATGCGGGTCGAGCGAGCCATACGCCGACGCTCCCCGAGGCCGTCCTCCCCCTGTGCCCAGGGCGCCTGAGCCCTACCCCCGAACTTCCCCGAGCCGCACCGGGCTTCTTCGCACGGCACCCCCTTCCCCGAACCACCCGACCGCTGGAGGTCGTTCGACCATGACGTACACCGAGGTGCCCGGAATCCGGGTCCCGATCCGGATGTGGACCGACCCGGCCACCGTCGAGGGCCAGGCCCTGCAGCAGCTGCGCAACATCAGCTCCCTGCCCTGGCTGCACGGCCTCGCCGTGATGCCCGACGTCCACCTGGGCAAGGGCGCGACCGTCGGCTCCGTCATCGCTATGAAGGGCGCCGTCTGCCCGGCGGCGGTCGGTGTCGACATCGGCTGCGGAATGAGCGCGGTGAAGACCTCCCTCACCGCAAAGGACCTCCCCGACGACCTGTCCCGCCTCCGCTCCAAGATCGAGCAGGCCATCCCGGTTGGCGCTGGCGTTCACACAGAACCGGTTGACCCGACGAAGCTCTACGGCTTTCAGGCGGCTGGCTGGAACGGCTTCTGGCAGCGCTTTGAGAGGGTCGCTCCGGCGGTGCATTGGCGGCGTGAGCGGGCCATGCAGCAGATAGGAACGCTCGGGCGCGGCAACCACTTTTCGGAAGTGTGCCTAGATGGGACCGGTTTTGTTTGGTTGATGTTGCATTCTGGATCGCGCAATATCGGCAAGGAACTAGCCGAGCACCACATGGAGGTGGCACGGTCTCTTCCTCACAACCAGGGTCTTATCGACCGGGACCTCGCGGTCTTCATCGCGGAGACCCCGCAGATGGCTGCTTACCGACAGGACCTCTTCTGGGCCCAGGAGTACGCCAAGAACAATCGCGCGGTGATGATGGCGCTGTTCCAGGACGTTGTCCGTCGCGAGTTCCCCAAGGCGAAGGTCACCTTCGACGAGGTCATCAGCTGCCACCACAACTACGTGGCGGAGGAGACGTACGACGGTGTCGACCTGCTCGTGACCCGCAAGGGCGCGATCAGGGCCGGCACGGGCGACTACGGGATCATCCCGGGGTCCATGGGCACCGGCTCCTACATCGTCCGCGGTCTCGGCAACGAGGCGGCGTTCAACTCGGCCTCGCACGGCGCCGGCCGCAAGATGAGCCGTAGCGCCGCGAAGAAGCGGTTCTCCACGCAGGATCTGGTGGAGCAGACCAAGGGTGTGGAGTGCCGCAAGGACAGCGGTGTCGTGGACGAGATCCCGGGCGCCTACAAGTCCATCGAAAAGGTCATCGAGCAGCAGAAGGACCTCGTCGAGGTGGTCGCCCACCTCAAGCAGGTCGTCTGCGTCAAGGGGTAGTCGGACGAGATGGCCCCCGGCATCGCCAGGGGCCATCCTCACCGCTGCGGAAAGACTCTCGGACGTTTCGGGCCGGCAAGTCGCCAGTGACGGACCTTGCAGCTCTTGAGCGTTCGGCCCAGGTACTCGGAGGCCGCTTCCATGTTTGGTGCGGTGAGGATCACTTCGTCCTCCTCTGGAGTCCAACCGCGCCGAGGGGGAGCGAACCCCATGGTCGGTGGGCGAACCCACGCGCTGACTCGATCGGCACCGGCCTGCTTGCGGGGTAGTGCCAGACTGCCCGGGTAGTAGAGATCGGTAGTCAAGGCCACAGCAGCTTCCGCGAGGAAGAGGATGTTGTAGATGTTGTCGCGCTTGTTGCGGTTGAGCTTGCGTCGGGCTCCGCAGAGGCGTTCTGCATAGGTGGCGGTGAAGACGGCCGTTGCGTCGCTCTTGGTGGCCAGGCTGACGAAGGGCAGATCCTTGGACGTGAGGCCGACCGAGCCGTCGGCGTCGATGAGGCCGCGCAGGTAGTCGCGCTCGGAGAACGGCACGCTCGGCGGCGCGACGATCTCGGACTTCCGCCCCACCGGCAGGCCGAGGCCCTGCAACTCCTCGCGGAACTCCCGGGCACAGACGGTCCACATCACCGAGGTGTGCTCCGTCTTGAAGTTCGTGCTGCGCGTCCGGTATCGGATGCTGCTGTTGTACGGGCAGAGCCGCTGGAACTCCTCCAGGATGGGCGCGTCGCGCGCGGAGAGTTCCACGGAGAGCCGACCACGGTTGCGGGACTGCTCGGTGAGGTGTCCGTCTGCCTGGAGGAAGGCGAACATGTAGGCGTGCTCGGGTCGTTCGAGGTCGAAGAACGTCATGCGGCGAGCATCTGTGCGATCAATCGCCGAAGGAGCGTGATCGCTCACCAGTTCGCTCAATGGTGTGGATACGATCGATTCCGCGAACAGAAGCGCCCGGCAGCGCTATGGCTGCCGGGCGCTTCCGTCGGTCGAGTCGGCTCAGGCCGCGGCCGGGAGCTCGTCGAGGCCTTCCTGGACGAGCTTGGCGAGGCGGTCGAGCGCGTCGTCGGCGTTCTCGGCGTCGGAGGCGAGGACGACCTCGTCGCCGCCCTGGGCGCCGAGGGCGAGCAGGCCGAGCATGGAGGCGGCGTTGACGGGGTTGCCGCCGGGCTTGGCGATGGTGATCGGCACGCCGGTGGCCGTGACGGCCCGGACGAAGACGGAGGCGGGACGGGCGTGCAGGCCCTCGGCCCAACCGATGGTGACGCGGCGCTCAGCCATGAGACGTGCCTTTCCGGTGAAGCTGGTTACGGCCGTGCTCGGGGAAGCGGCCATGTTGTCTAGACCAGTGTTGCACGCAGGCGGTCCCTGCGAGCCGCTGCGTTCGGGACTTGTGATTGTTTCTTTTCGGGGCATAAGGCCCGGCCGGCGGCCCTGCCCACCCTGCAGCCAGTGTGCACCCGGCGCCATTCGGCTCACTGCCGGATAACCTGACGAATGTGGACGACTCCGCAGTGGCGCAGCCCGAGCAGGACCCCGGTGACCGGCGGGAATCCGGACCGGATTACCCCCAGCACTGGGAGGCCGACATCCTGCTGCGGGACGGCGGTACGGCCCGCATCCGGCCGATCACGCCGGAGGACGCGGAGCGTCTGGTGGAGTTCTACGCACAGGTATCGGACCAGTCCAAGTACTTCCGTTTCTTCGCCCCCTACCCCCGGTTGTCGGAGAAGGACGTCCGCCGTTTCACCCACCACGACTTCGTGGACCGGGTGGCGCTGGCGGTGGTGGTCCGGGACCGTTTCATCGCGACCGTCCGCTACGACCGGATCGACGCGCAGGGCCGTCCGTCCGAGGCCGGGACGGACGCCGAGGTGGCGTTCCTGGTGCAGGACGCCCATCAGGGCCGCGGGGTGGCGTCGGCGCTGCTGGAGCACATCGCGGCGGTGGCGCAGGAGCGCGGGATCCGCCGGTTCCAGGCGGAGGTGCTGCCGGAGAACCGGAAGATGGTGAAGGTCTTCACCGATGCCGGCTACACGCAGCGCCGCAGTTTCACCGACGGTGTGGTGCACCTGGAGTTCGATCTTGAGCAGACGGACCGTTCGCTGGCGGTGATGCGGGCGCGCGAGCACCGGGCGGAGGCGAAGTCGGTGCAGCGGCTGCTGACCCCGCGGTCGGTGGCGGTGATCGGGGTGTCGCGCAATCCGCAGACGGTGGGCCGGGCGATCCTGCGGGACCTGCTGGGCAGTGCCGACGACACGCGCCCGGTGTACGCGGTGAACCGCAACGCCCCGCCGGGCACCGAGCTGGACGGCGTCCCGGTGCACCGTTCGGTTCTGGACATTCCGGGGCCGGTGGATCTCGCGGTGATCGCCGTCCCGGAGGGGGCCGTCCCGGCGGCGGTCGCCGAGTGCGGTGCGCACGGGGTGCAGGGCCTGGTGGTGGTGACCGCCGGGTACGCGGAGACCGGTCCGGAGGGCCGGGACCGCCAGCGCGCGCTGGTGCGCCAGGCGCGGGCGGCGGGGATGCGGGTGATCGGCCCGAACGCCTTCGGCCTGATCAACACCGATCCGGACCGCCCGTTGAACGCCTCGCTGGCTCCGCAGCTGCCGGGCCGGGGCGGGTTCGGGATCTTCTGCCAGTCCGGTGCGATCGGGGTGGCCCTGCTGGAGTCGGCGCACCGCAGGGGCTTGGGGGTGTCCTCCTTCGCCTCGGTGGGCAACCGGTCGGACGTCTCCGGGAACGACTTCCTGCAGTACTGGGCGGAGGACGAGGCCACCGAGGTGGTGCTGCTCTACCTGGAGTCCTTCGGCAACCCGCGCAAGTTCACCCGGATCGCGCGCCGGCTGGCCGCGGTGAAGCCGGTCGTGGTGGTGAAGGGCGCCCGGCACACCGGCAGCCTGCCGCCGGGCCACGCGGTGCCGGCGACCGCGACGGGGCTGCGCGACGCGACGGTGGACGCGCTGTTCGAGCAGGCGGGCGTGATCAGGGTGGAGACGATCACCGAGCTGTACGACACCGGGGAGCTGCTGGCCCTGCAGCCGCTGCCGCCGGGGGACCGGGTCGCGGTGGTCGGCAACTCGGACTCGCTGGGCCTGCTGACCTACGACGCCTGCCTGAGCGCGGGCCTGCGGCCGCGCACCCCGGTGGACCTGACCACGGCCGCGACGGGCGAGAACTTCCGGATCGCGCTGGACGTGGCGCTGGCCGATCCGGCGGTGGACGCGGTGATCGCGGTGGCGATCCCGCCGATCGGCACGTCCGCGCACGCCTTCATGGGCGGCCGGCTGACCGGCCCGGACGATCCGGAGATGGGTTCGGACGATCCGGAGATCGCCGACGCACTGCTCGAAGCCAGCCGAAGGGCAAGGGAGTTGGGCAAGCCGCTGGTGCTCGCCCATCTGGCGTTGACCGATCTGCCGGTCCGGCTGCGCCCGGGGGGCGTGCCGGCGTTCGCGGCGCCGGAGCGGGCGGTGCGGGCGCTGGCGCACGCGGTGCACTACGCGCAGTGGCGGCGCCGGACGGCCGAGGCGGAGGAGACGGCCCGGGTGCCCGAGCTGGACCGGATCGACGAGCCGGGCGCCCGCGCGCTGGTCGAGGCGGCGTTGAGCACCCGGACGGCGATTGCCGCGCGGACGCAGCCGGGCGGCGCCCGGATCACCCTGCCGGACGCCGGGGCCCGCGAGCTGCTGGCCCGCTACGGCATCGACGTCTTCCCGGCGCTGCCGGCCCCGGACGAGGAGGCGGCCGTGCGGGCCGCGGCGACGCTCGGCTACCCGGTGGCGTTGAAGGCCACCGCCCCGCATCTGCGCCACCGCCCGGACCTGGGCAGCGTGCGGCTGGATCTGACCGGCGAGCCCGGGCTGCGCCGGGCGCACCGCGAGCTGGACGCGCTGCTGGGCGGTGCGGCGCAGGCGGAGCTGGTGGTGCAGCGGATGGCGCCGCGCGGGGTGGACACCGTGATCGGTGCCACGGTGGATCCGGCGGTCGGCGCGATCCTGTCGTTCGGCCTGGCCGGGGCGCCCGCCGAGCTGCTGGGCGATGTGGCGCACCGGTTGGTCCCGGCGACCGACCAGGAGGTGGCCGGGCTGGTCCGGGAGGTGCGCGCGGCGCCCCTGCTGTTCGGTTGGCGGGGCGCGGAGGCGGTGGACACCGACGCGCTGGAGGAGTTGCTGCTGCGGGTGTCGCAGTTGGTGGACGACGTGCCGGAGATCGCCTCGGTGGATCTCGAACCGGTGGTCGTGGCCCCGTACGGGCTGGCGATCCTGGGGGCGCGGGTGCGGATCGCGCCGCTGCCCGTCCGCAGCGATCTGGGCCCGCGCGCGATGAGCACCCTGTAACCTTCCTTGGTTGCGCCTGCCTGTGGGCGCTGTTGTTCGAAGCTCGGCGCCGTGCCGCCCGCTTCGTCGGCGGACCATGCCAGGATGGAGTTATGGCGAAGACCGGTACCACCAGCACTCAGGACCTGCGCTCGGCGATCGAGCGCAGCGGTTACTACCCGGCCCTGGTGTCCGAGGCGGTCGAGGCCGCGGTGGGCCCGGAGCCGATCAGCTCCTACCTGGTGCACCAGGAGACGACCTTCGACGCCAACGAGGTGCGTCGGCACGTGACGGTGCTGGTGCTGACCCCGACGCGGTTCGTGGTGAGCCACACCGATGAGCAGTCGGGGGACGCGGGCAGCCCGGCGGTGCCGTTCGCGACGACGTCGACGGAGAGTGTCCGGCTGGACCGGATCGGTTCGGTCGTGCTGAGCCGGATGGTCGCGAACCCGGAGACGTACACGCCGGGGACGCTGCCGCGCGAGGTGGTGCTGACGATCGGCTGGGGTGCGGTGCAGCGGCTGGACCTGGAGCCCGCGGGCTGTTCGGATCCGAACTGCGAGGCTGACCACGGCTACACCGGCTCGGCGACGGCTGACGATCTCTCACTGCGGGTGAGCGAGGCCGGTGACGGCCCGGAGACGGTGGCCCAGGCGCTGGTGTTCGCCCGCGCTCTCTCCGACGCGACGATCAGCAACGGCCCGCGGGTCTGAGCGCCGCCGCCTTCGACTGCTACGAATCCGGTTTCATGTCCTTCGCACCCTCCGGCGGCTTCGACGCCTTCGAGATCCTCGACCCGGCCGCGGCTCCCGCGCCCCCGTACGGCAGTGGTTCGCTCTGCGACCTGTTGCCCTCGGTGGCGGCGGGCCTGGGCGTCCCGGGCTTCACCGCGACCCTGCCGATCGCCCCGGCGGACCGGGTGGTGGTGTTCCTGGTGGACGGCCTGGGCTGGGAGCTGCTGCTGCGGCACCCGGAGTACGCGCCGTTCCTGTCCGCGCTGGCCGGGAGTTCGATGGGTGGTTCGGGCCGCCCGCTGACCGCTGGTTTCCCGTCGACCACGGCGACTTCGCTGGCCTCGGTCGGCACCGGCACGCCGCCGGGGCTGCACGGCCTGGCCGGGTACACGGTCGCGGTGCCGGGCGCCGGTTATCTGATGAACCAGCTGCGTTGGCAGCCGCACACCGACCCGCACGTCTGGCAGCCGTACCCGACGGTCTTCGAGCGGACGGACGCCGCCGGGGTGGCGACCGCGCAGGTGTCCTCCCCGCTGTTCTCGCAGACGCCGCTGACCAGGGTGGCGCTGTCCGGCGGCACCTTCCTGGGCCGGACCACGGGCGAGGAGCGGATGGACCTGGCGGCCTCCTGGCTGGCCGAGCACGACCGGGCGCTGGTCTACACGTACGTCAGCGAGCTGGACGGTGCGGGCCACCGCTTCGGGGTGGACTCGGACGAGTGGCGGATGACCCTGGACGCGGTGGACCGGCTGGCCCGCCGGCTGGCCGAGCGGCTGCCGCCGCGTTCGGCGATGTACGTGACCGCTGACCACGGCATGATCGACATCGCGCCGGAGGACCGGATCGACTTCGACGAGGACTGGGAGCTGGGTGCCGGCGTGGCCCTGCTGGGCGGCGAGGGCCGGGCCCGGCACGTGTACGCGGTGCCCGGTGCGGCGGCCGACGTGTTCGCGGTCTGGAGCGAGGTCCTGGGCGACCGGATGTGGGTGGCCACCCGGGACCAGGCGATCGCGGCGGGCTGGTTCGGTCCGGCCGTGGACGAGCGGGTGTACGGGCGGATCGGCGACGTGGTGGCCGCGGCGCGGGACGACATCGCGATCACCGCCTCCCGCAACGAGCCGGGCGAGTCCGCGATGATCGGCCTGCACGGTTCGATGACCCCGGTCGAGCAGTTCGTGCCGCTGCTCGAAGTTCGCGGCTGAGCCGGGTCCTTGACTCTTCTGTGCCCGAACTCCCCTGATGTGAAAGGCCTTTGCTCCACCCATGGCTGAACTGGTGTTCTTCTCGGGCACGATGGACTGCGGCAAGTCGACGCTGGCGCTGCAGATGGACCACAACCACTCCGCCCGCGGCCGGCAGGGCCTCATCCTGACCCGCCACGACCGCGCTGGTGCGGCGACCATCTCCAGCCGGCTGGGCCTGCGGGCGGACGCGGTCGAGGTGACGGACGACTTCGACTTCCACGCGTACGTGGTGCACCGGCTCTCGGCGGGCGGCCGGGTGGACTACCTGATCTGCGACGAGGCGCAGTTCTTCGCCGCCGAGCAGGTCGACCAGTTGGCCCGGGTGGTGGACGAACTCGACATCGACGCCTACACGTTCGGGATCACCACGGATTTCCGCACCCGGCTGTTCCCCGGCTCCCAGCGGCTGATCGAGCTGGCGGACCGGGTGGAGGTGCTCCAGGTCGAGGCGCTGTGCTGGTGCGGTGCGCGGGCGACGCACAACGCCCGGACGGTGGGCGGGGTGATGGTGGTCGAGGGCGCCCAGGTGGTGGTCGGCGACATCTCGGTGAACGAGGACGAGGTCGGGTACGAGGTGCTCTGCCGCCGGCACCACCGCCGCCGGCTGACCGCCGCGACGGCCCGGGCCTCGGTGCTCTCGCCGGACGTGCTGCCCTTCGAGCAGCAGGTCTGAGTCCTGCTCCCGGGCGCGCTAACGGAGTTCCAGCACCGAGAAGTGCCCGCCCTGCGGGTCGGACAGCCGGGCGGCGCGGCCGCGGGCGGTGTCGTGCGGTTCGACCAGGACGCGGCCGCCGAGTCCGACGGCGTGCCGGGCGGTGGCGTCGGCGTCGCGGACGGCGAAGTGGACCCGCCAGCGGGGCGGATGGCCGCGCAGTTCGGCGCGGTGCCGGATGCCGGCGACCGGTCGCCCGTGCACGAGTAGCGTGGACTCGTCGTCGGCGTGCCGGACGGGGCGGTCGAGTACCGCGGTGTAGAAGGCGACGGCGCCGTCGGTGTCGGGGGTGAGCAGTTCGGTCCAGGCCGGTCCGCCGGGTTCGGGCCCGGCCTCCCGGCCGGTGTGCTCCTCGCCCTGCCAGAGGCCGAAGACGGCGCCGGAGACGTCGGCGGCGATGGCCATCCGCCCGGCGCGTTCGGCCTGGAGCGGCCCGACGGCCACGGTTCCGCCGCAGGCGCGCACCAGTTGGGCGGTGTGGTCGGCGTCGTCGACGGCGAAGTAGCTGGTCCACTGCACCGGGAAGCCGGTGGCGGTGGAGACGCCGAGGCCGGCGACCGGTGCCCCGTCGAGTTCGGCGCGGACGTAGGCGCCGAGCTGGCCGGGGCCCGGGGTGTAGGTCCAGCCGAGCAGGTCGGCGTAGAACACGCGGGCGCCGGCCAGGTCGTCGGTCAGCAGACTGACCCAGCAGGGGGTGCCCTGGGCCAGTCGGAGTTCCACCGCGGGCAATGCGGGCCCCCTCATGGGTGGTTGGCGCAACGGGTGGTTGGCGCACGGAAATCCTCGCGCGCGAGGGTGATGCTTCCACTCTGGCGCGCGTCGAACCCTCGGGCCGCGCGGAAATTCCGGCAAAGACCGCACAAAGAGCGGCGGGGTGGCGGCGCTGCGCGACAATGGCCGCCATGACCACCTACAACGACGGTTCCCCGCTGATCTCCGCGGCCGGGCTGGCGCAGGCGCTCGCCTCCGCGCTCCCGCCGGTGCTGTTGGACGTGCGCTACCGGCTGGTCGGTGCCGCGCAGTCCGGCCCGACCGCCGCCGAGGAGTACCGGGCCGGGCACCTGCCCGGCGCCCGCTTCGTCGACCTGGACCGGGACCTCGCGGCCCCGCCGGGCGCCCCAGGCCGGGGCGGCCGCCACCCGCTGCCGGACCCGGAGGAGTTCGGCGCGGCGATGCGCCGCCTGGGGGTGGACTCCGACCGCCCGGTGGTGGTGTACGACGGCGCGGCCTCGCTGGCGGCGGCCCGCGCCTGGTGGCTGCTGCGCTGGGCCGGGCACCGGGACGTCCGGGTGCTGGACGGCGGGTACGCGGCCTGGTCGGCGGCCGGACTGCCGGTGACGGCGGAGGTCCCGGCGCCGGCGGAGGGTCATTTCAAGCCGGTCCCGGGGCAGTTGCCCGTGGTGGACGCGGACGGTGCGGCGGCCTGGGCGCGCGGTGCGCTGCTGCTGGACGCCCGGGCGGGGGACCGCTACCGGGGCGAGAGCGAGCCGGTGGACCCGCGCGCCGGGCACATCCCGGGTGCGGTGTCGGCGCCGACGGCCGAGAACGTGGCGGCCGACGGGCGGTTCAGGTCGGCCGCGGAGCTGGCGGCGCGGTTCCGCGCGCTGGGCGTGGGTGAGCGGGAGACGGCGGTGTACTGCGGCTCGGGGGTGACGGCGGCGCACCAGATCCTGGCGCTGGAGGTGGCGGGCCTGCCGGCGACGCTGTACCCGGGGTCGTGGAGCGAGTGGTCGAGCGACGAGGCCCGCCCGGTGGCGGTGACCGACCAGCCGGGCTGAGCCGGGGGCGGTCTGAGGCGGGATTTCCTGACGCGCACAGAGTGATGCGGGGCGCCGGCTCAGCCGGCGCCCCGCATCACTCTGCTTCTGCTACTCCTGCTTCTTGCGCCGGCTGCCGAAGACGATCTCGTCCCAGCTGGGCACGGTGGCCCGGCGGCCGGGCCGGACGCCGTCCGCCTCGGCCTGGCGGTCGGTGGTGCCGACCAGTCGTTCGCGGTGCGGGGCGACGGCCCGCGGCATCAGGATGTCGGCGTAGGCCGAGCCCGCGCCGACCGCCGGTGCGGCGGCCGCGGCCGCCTCCTCGCTCTCCTCGGCGACCTCTGCGGGCACCGGTTCGATCGGGGCGGGGCCGACGGCGAGGTCGCCGCGGAAGGCGGGGACCACGTCGAGCAGGCTGGTCAGGGAGTCCCTGGACTCGGCGGTGGCCTCGCGGGCGGACATGATGCGGTCGGCGGAGGGCCGGTCGATCATCGGGCGGGGCGGCCGGTCCTGGGGGAGCCGGGCGATCCGCGGGATGAACGGGAAGACCGACTCCTCCTCGCGCTCGACGTTCTCGCCGATCAGCGCGCGGGCCTCGTCGTCGTTGGGCTGGACCAGGCGCCGGGGCGGGTCGTACGTCCAGGAGGCGCTGCGGCCCTCGTCGTCGGCACGGTAGGCGAGGATGACCTCCCAGGTGCCGTCGTCGCGCCGCCAGGAGTCCCAGCGTTCGGTGTCCTTCTCGGCGCCGCGCAGCGCGAGCCGCTCGGCGACGGCCTCGCCGAGCTGGGGCCCGGTGGATTCGCCGTTGCGGCGGATGGCGGTCTTTCGGGCGCGTTCGGCCATGAAGGCGCGCTCGGCGAGGACCGGACCCTCGAAGCGGCGGACCCGGTCGACGGAGATGCCGGCGGCCTGGGCGACCTCCTCGGCGGAGGCACCGGCTCGTATCCGGGCCTGGATGTCCCGGGGCCGCAGATGGCTCTCGACTTCGATCTCGATCTGGCCGAGGCGCGGACGATCCCCACGGATGGCGGCGCGCAGCCGCTCGTCGATGGGAAGGGTGTACTCCGTGCTGTCGGCAGCCTTGAGCACCAGCCGTGTGCCGTCGTTGCTGACGGCCACAACCCGCAGTTCGGGCACGGTTACCTCCCGGGTGGTGCCTGCCGACGTCACCTGCGTCGCTGCTCCCGTACTGAGTGTGGCCTGCCCGCTCGCGACTGGCCACAACCTTGCTGAGTTCCCCGGCGTGTCGGGCGTACGCCCGGTCACGCCGCTGTGGCACGGTTGCCTTTTTGCCACGCCATCCGTCGACGTCGCGCCTGGGTGCCCCGGCCGTCCTCGCACGCGGAGTGTTCGCGACGGTCCGGGACGGGCGTCGCCGTGCGTGCCTGTTCCGTGGCTCTTCGTCAAGCTACCGGTGTGGGCGCAGTCGACAAGTCGACCCAAGGCTCAGGCTTTACGAACAGTACTCCATTCGTGGCATCCGAAGGGGCGGCTCGCCGCTCAAGTCTCCCGCGATTCACGGGAATCTCAAGAGCGCATGCCCCCAACGGCGGACCACCGGCGGGTGAACGGTGATCATCTTCACATATATCGGGGCCGGAGAACCGCATTTTCGTCCCTTGTGTCCTTCTTTGGGCAAGATGGAGTGACTTGTTCGAGGAACAGTCGTACGGACCGAGGGATGTTGATGCCGGAGCGGAGCCCCGCCGAGGAGGGCGGCAAGAAGGAGCGCAAGCGGATCGATCTGAGCGTGGCTCAGGTCGCTGCGAGTGCGCTGGCCACGGTGGTGGGGGCGCTGCTCGCCTCCGAACTCGGCGTGTACGGAACGATCCTGGGTGCGGCGGTGGTCAGTGTCGGGGCCACCACCGGCGGTGCGGTGTTCCAGCACGTCTTCCGGCGCACCGGAGAGCAGCTGCGCGAGGCGGTGGTGGAGCGGGGGCCCGGCCACGCCGCGAACGGGCTGCGCCAGGTGCCGGAGCGTCCGGTGGAGCCGGCGCCGTCGGCGATCTCCTCGGAGTGGAACGAGCCGCAGGTGGTCCGGGCGCGTCGGCGGTGGACGTGGAAGACCTACGCGGCGGTGTCGGGGCTGGTGTTCGTGGTGGCGATGACGCCGATCCTGGCGTTCGAACTGGCCACCGGGCAGCCGGTGTCGGCGACGGTGAAGGGCGAGTCGGGCAACGGCACCTCCTTCGGCGGCGTGGTGAGCCCGAAGTCCTCCACCCCGCGGGAGACGCCGCCGACGGAGCGGCCCTCCACCGGCGGCGGGCGCGGCTCGGAGCCCTCGCCGTCCGGCGGTGCCTCGGCCCCGCCGACGACGCGGCCGAGCCGGGAGCCGAGCACCGGCCCGAGCGCGGGCCCGAGCGGTGGGGCCGGTGAGCACGGCGGAGGTACGGCCTCGCCCTCGGCGGGCCCGAGCATGACGCCGTCGGCCGGTTCGTCACCGACCGCGGACGGCGGGAAGCCCTCCGGCACCTCCGGCGGGGCGAGCCCGCAGCCGCCGGTGCCGAGCAACGCCCCCGCCTCCGTGGCCCCGCCGCAGCCCGCGGCGCCGACCCAGGGCGCCACCCCGTGATCAGGCGCCGAGGACCCGGCGCAGGTAGTCGTTGCCGAACACGCGCTGCGGGTCGACCTCGTCGCGCAGGGCGGTGAAGTCGCCGAAGTGCGGGTAGGCGCCGGACAGGTACTCGGCGTCCCGGGTGTGCAGCTTGCCCCAGTGCGGGCGGCCCTGGTGGGCGCACATCAGCTGCTCGACGCCGGTGAAGTAGCCCTGGTCGGCGGTGCCCCGGTAGAGGTGGACGGCGATGTAGGCGCTGTCCCGGCCGGAGGCGGTGGAGAACCAGAGGTCGTCGGCGGGGGCGAAGCGCACCTCCACCGGGAAGCCGACCTTCCAGTCGGAGCGCTCGACCAGGGCCTTCAGCTCGCGCAGCACTCCGGCGACGGCCGCGCGCGGCACCGCGTACTCCATCTCCACGAAGCGCACCTTGCGCGGGCTGGTGAACACCCGGTGCGCCGTGTCGGTGTAGCTGCGGTCGGACCAGGCGCGGCTGGCCAGCGAGGCGATGGCGGGGATGCTGGCGGGGAAGCGCCGGCCGACCCGGCAGGCGCCCTCCCAGACGGTGTTGGAGAGGAAGTCGTCCTCCAGCCACTCCTTGAACCGGGGCAGCGGGGCGGCCGGGCCCTGGCTGCGGTTGTTGCGCTTGGTGGCGCAGCGGTCGGTGTGCGGGAACCAGTAGAACTCGAAGTGCTCGTTGACCGCGGTGAGGTCGTCCAGCCGTTCCAGCACCTCGTCGAAGGCCATCGGCTGTTCGTGCGCGGTGAGCAGGAAGGCCGGTTCGACGGCGAAGGTCAGCGCGGTGATCACGCCGAGGGCGCCGAGGCCGAGCCGGGCGCCCTGGAAGAGCCGGGGGTGCTCGGTGGGGGAGCAGCGCCGGACGCTGCCGTCGGCGAGGACGATCTCCAGGGCGCGGATCTGGGCGGCGAGCGAGCCGGAGTCGCGGCCGGTGCCGTGGGTGCCGGTGCTGGTGGCGCCGGCCACGGTCTGCACCTCGATGTCGCCCATGTTGGTGAGGGAGAGGACCTCGGCGGCGAGGATCCGGTTGAGCCGGGCGAGCGGGAGGCCGGACTCGACGGTGATGGTGCCGGCCTCACGGTCGATCTCGCGGACGGCGGTGAGCGCGTGCGGGCGGAGCAGGACGCCGTCGCCGGCGGAGGCGATCGAGGTGAAGGAGTGGCCGGAGCCGACGGCCTTGACGGTGCGGCCCTGTTCGGCGGCGCGCAGGATCTCCTTGGCCAGTTCCTCCGCGGTGCCGGGGGTGGCGGCCCGGGTGGGCCGGGCGCTCTGGTTCCCGGCCCAGTTGGTCCACCGGGTGGGGGTCGCGGTACTGGCCTGGGGCATGGCGCCGCCTCCTGCTCCGTGGCCGACCGGGGTCGGCGCGGTCCGGGGCGGTGGGGGCCGCCCTACCCACGGGTAGGCCCGCGGGTAGGGAGAGATTAGTCAGTTCACCGTTCGAGGTCTACGGTCTGTTCGGCTGCTTCGGCGGGCTCGTCGGCGGTCTGCTCGGAGGCGAGCCCGGCGCGCAGGCGGCCGAGCCCGGCGAGCGCGGTGACCACGCCGAAGACCCCGGCGGTCAGCGGCACCCAGTAGCCCGCGGCGGAGCCGGCGGCGTCCACCACCCAGCCGCCGGCGGAGGAGCCGACGGCGACGCCGAGGGCGAGCCCGGTGGTCGTCCAGGTCATGCCCTCGGTCAGCTGGGCGGCCGGGACGAGCCGTTCGACCAGGGCCATCGCGGTGATCAGGGTGGGGGAGATGGCGATGCCCGCGATCAGCAGCGCGCCGCCGACCGCGATCAGGCCGCCGACTCCGTGCACCGACTCGGCGACCAGCAGCAGTGGCGCCATGCTGAGCGCCATGAACAGGACACCGGCGAAGAAGCGGCCGGCCATCGAGCCGGTGAGCTTGAGGGTGCCGAAGACCACGCCGGCCAGGCAGGAGCCGAGCGCCCACAGCGCGAGGATCACGCTGGCGATGGACTTGTGCCCCTGGGTCTCGGAGTAGGCGACGGTGACGACCTCGACGGAGCCGAAGATCGCGCCGGTGGCGACGAAAGTGAGGATCAGCACCTGGAGGCCGCGGTTGAGGATCACCGAGCCGCCGACGTGCCGGGCGCCCGGGTGGACCGGCGGTTCGGTGGCGCGCTGCCCGGCGAACAGCAGGACGCCGACGGCGAGGAAGACCCCGGCGAGCAGGACGCCGGCCTCGGGGAAGACGGAGGTGGCCAGGCCGATCGAGAGGATCGGGCCGACGATGAAGCAGACCTCGTCGACGACGGCCTCGAAGGAGTACGCGGTGTGCAGCTTGGGGGCGTCGTCGCGGTACAGGTGGGCCCAGCGGGCGCGGACCATCGCGCCGGTGCTCGGCATGACGCCCATCCCGGCCGCGAAGACGAAGAGAGTCCAGTCCGGCGCCTTGAACCGGGCGCACAGCAGCAGGCCGACCACGGCGACGATGGTGAGCGCCATGGCCGGGACGATTATTCGGCGCTGCCCGTGCCGGTCCACCAGCCGGGAGACCTGCGGGCCGAGCAGCGCGGCGGAGATCGCCAGGGTCGCCGACACCAGGCCCGCCACCCCGTAGGAGCCTCTGAGCTGGGAGAGCATGGTCACGATGCCGATGCCGGTCATGGAGATCGGCAGCCGGGAGACGAAGCCGGTGGTGGAGAAGGCCAGACTGCCGGGGGAGGCGAATATCTGGCGGTAGCTGGACAGCACGGGAGCTCCGCGGGGGTAAGGAACGAGGCTGGTCAACACAGCTTACGTACCTTGGCAAACAGTATTTTCCGGACACCCTCGCAGCCCCGACGGGGGTCTCCGGCCCCTCAATGGCAGGATCGGTGCCATGTCCGACGCGCGCAAACCCTCACCGTCCGGCGCCGCCCCGGCAGCGCCGCAGCCGTACGACGCCCTGCTGCTGCTCTCCTTCGGCGGGCCCGAGGCCCCCGAGGACGTCGTCCCGTTCCTGGAGAACGTGACCCGGGGCCGCGGCATCCCCAAGGAGCGGCTGAAGGAGGTCGGCAAGCACTACTTCCTGTTCGGCGGGGTCAGCCCGATCAACGAGCAGAACCGCGAACTGCTCGCCGCGCTGCGCAAGGACTTCGCCGAGCACGGCCTGGACCTGCCGGTCTACTGGGGCAACCGGAACTGGGCGCCCTACCTGGTGGACACTCTGCGCGAACTGGCCGCCGACGGCCACCGCCGCGTCGCCGTCCTCGCCACCAGCGCCTACGCCGGCTTCTCGGGCTGCCGCCAGTACCGGGAGAACCTGGCCGACGCGCTGGCCGCCCTCGCCGCCGAGGGCCTGCCCGAGCTGCGGGTCGACAAGCTGCGGCACTTCTACAACCACCCCGGCTTCGTCCAGCCGATGATCGACGCCACCCTGGCAGCCCTGGCGCGGCTGCCCGAGGACGTCCGGGCCGGCGCCCGGCTGGCGTTCACCACCCACTCCATCCCGGACACCATGGCCGAGACCTCCGGCGCCCCGGACGACCCGGCCCGCGGCCGCCCCGGCGGCGCGTACGTCGCCCAGCACCTGGACGTCGCCCGGCTGATCGCCGGGGCCGTCGCCGAACGCACCGGCGTCGCGGACCGGCCCTGGGAGCTGGTGTTCCAGAGCCGCAGCGGCGCCCCGCACACGCCGTGGCTGGAACCGGACATCTGCGACCACCTGGAGGCCCAGCACGCCGACGGCGCGCCCGCCGTGGTGATGGTCCCGATCGGCTTCGTCTCCGACCACATGGAGGTCAAGTACGACCTCGACACCGAGGCCGTCGCCAAGGCCGCCGAACTCGGCCTGCCGGTGGCCCGCGCCGCCACCGTCGGCGCCGACCCGCGGTTCACCGCCGCGGTGCGCGAACTGGTCCTGGAGCGGGCCGCCGCCGAGCGCGGCGAGCCGGTGAACCGCTGCGCCCTCGGCGCGCTCGGCCCCAGCCACGACGTGTGCGCGGTGGCCTGCTGCCCCAACCCGCGAGCCCCCCGCCCGGCCGCCGCCGAGCGCTGACCGCCCGTCCCGCTTTCCCGGAGGAGAGACCCGTGCCCACTCCCGCCCTGCCCGACGACCGGCTCCTCGACGACCTGCTGGAGGTCGCCCTGGACGCGGCCCGGCAGGCCGGCGCCCTGCTGCGTGACGGCCGGCCCGCCGACCTCGGCGTGGCCGGCACCAAGAGCAGCCCGGTCGACGTGGTGACCGAGATGGACCTCGCCTCCGAGAAGCTCGTCCTGGAACTGGTCACCGAGCGCCGCCCCGAGGACGGCTACCTCGGCGAGGAGGGCGCCGAGCGGCCCGGCACCAGCGGGGTGCGCTGGGTCGTCGACCCGCTCGACGGCACGGTCAACTACCTGTACGGGCTGCCCTCCTGGGCGGTCAGCGTGGCCGCCGAGCTGGACGGTCGGGCGGTCGTCGGCGTGGTGTACGCGCCGGCCCGCGGCGAGCTGTTCCACGCCGTCCTCGGGCGCGGCGCCCGG
This sequence comes from Kitasatospora sp. NPDC088264, assembly GCF_040685715.1. Lineage (NCBI taxonomy): Bacteria > Bacillati > Actinomycetota > Actinomycetes > Kitasatosporales > Streptomycetaceae > Kitasatospora > Kitasatospora sp. NPDC088264. Next base: position 8,251 of record NZ_JBFBIR010000019.1, on the reverse strand, counting down.
CTCGACGGCCGACCGCTCTCCACCCGCCCGGCCCCGCCGTGGGGCCAGGCGCTGATCGGCACCGGCTTCAACTACGTCCAGTCGGTGCGGACCCGCCAGGCCGAGGTGCTGCTGTCCCTGATGCCCGAGGTGCGGGACATCCGCCGGGGCGGGGCCGCCGCGGTGGACCTGTGCGACGTCGCCGCCGGGCGGCTGGACGGCTACTACGAGCGCGGCCTCGCCCCCTGGGACCGCGCGGCCGGCTGCCTGATCGCCGCCGAGGCCGGGGCCCTGGTCGGCGGCCGTCCCGGGCACGGCCCGGACGGCGAGCTGACCGTGGCCGCCGCGCCGGGCGTGTACCAGCCGTTGCAGGAGCGACTGGCCGCACTGCGCGCCTGGGCGGACTGAGGACACGCCCTGGGCCCTTGGACGGTCCTGGACAGCGAAGAGCCCTGGCATACGGGGGATGCCAGGGCCTGGGATTTTCGCACGACCCCCGCAGGGCCGCTGGTGCCGGAGGTCCGGCGTCGGGTCGGAAGGTCGGGTGGATCAGGCGGCGGTGCGGTGGCGCTCCAGCACGGTGTCCACGCCGTGCTCGGCGGCGAGCCGGCGGAGGTCGTCCAGCTCGGACTGCTCCACCTCGGCGAGGAACTCGTCCCCGGCCTCGATCGCGCGGTGCAGATCCTGCTCGGCGTTGGCTATGCGCTGCAGGATTCCGGCCTTGAAGGCGTCCATACGGGCCCCCTTACTGTGTCGGACGTGCACGGTCGTACGTTCTCCGCCCCGAGGAGGTGTGGCCAGCGGCAGCGCCCCGTCCGGCAGATCGTGAATCTCCGGTCGAGCGCGGAGACGGCCTTCGGCCGCTCCCGGTGACGTCCCAGCCCCAGGGCCGGCGCGGATGAACGCACGGCGGGTGGGTGCGATCGGCCAACAGCCAGATCGCGGGTGTGAAGCTGTCCTCCCCGCCGGGGAGATGGGGAAACCTTCCGGCCCGAGAAAGTTGCCTGTGTCACAGTCCAACCGGACTGGTCCCGACACGAACGGTCATCACCCGCTGCCAACGCTCCGTGCCTGAGCGGCAGCTTATCGCTGCTTTACCGGCGGACCAGGCAGGATGGGGGCACCGTCGGAGCCGCGCGTCCGCTTCCGGGGCCGGCCTGGAGAAGGGACAACGATCGTGCGGGTTCTCGTCGTCGAGGACGAGCAGCTGCTCGCCGAGGCTGTCGCCACCGGCCTGCGCCGCGAGGCGATGGCCGTCGACGTGGTGTACGACGGGGAGGCCGCGCTCCAGCGCATCGCGGTCAACGACTACGACGTCGTGGTCCTGGACCGCGACCTCCCGCTGGTCCACGGCGACGACGTCTGCCGCAAGGTGGTCGAACAGGGCCTGGCCACCCGGGTGATCATGCTGACCGCCTCCGGCGACATCAGCGACCGGGTCGAGGGCCTGGAGATCGGCGCGGACGACTACCTTCCGAAGCCGTTCGCCTTCAGCGAACTCGTCGCCCGGGTAAGGGCGCTGGGCCGCCGCGCGACCGTTCCGCTGCCCCCGGTGCTGGAGCGGGCCGGCATCTCGCTCGACCCGGGCCGCCGCGAGGTGATCCGCGAGGGCCGCACCGTCCAGCTCGCCCCCAAGGAGTTCGCCGTCCTGGAGGTGCTGATGCGGGCCGGCGGCGCCGTCGTCTCCGCCGAGCAGCTGCTGGAGAAGGCCTGGGACGAGCACACCGACCCGTTCACCAACGTCGTGCGCGTCACCGTGATGACGCTGCGCCGCAAGCTCGGTGACCCGCCGGTGATCATCACCGTCCCGGGCTCCGGCTACCGGATCTGACCGGATCTGACCGGACGCGCCGGACCACCTGACCGGATCCGAGCGGACCGGATCCGTTCGCCGGACCCGGTCGGGCTCCCCCCCACCCCGCGCCCGCCCCGGCGGACGCCCCGAGAGGACCATCATGACCACCCCGCCCCCGGCCGGCGGGCCCTCCGGCGCGCCTGCCGGCGGCCCGCGCGCCGTACCGCCCAAGCCCCAGCACCCCCCGCGCGCGCCCCAGTCCGGACGCTACGCACCCGGCGACGGCATGCTCGCCTGGCTGCCCTTCCGGCCGACCATCCGGATGCGGCTCACCCTGCTCTACGGCGGCATGTTCCTGATGGCCGGCGTGGTCCTGTTGCTGCTGATGTACGTGTTCTTCCAGGACGCCGTGAACAACCTGGCGCCGCGCACGTTCCAGTTCGACGGCAGCCTGCGGGTCAACGGTGTCCCGATGAACAGCGCGCAGTTCAACCAGGAGCAGGCCGGCGACTACCTGCTGCGCTCCAACTCGGCGCTCAACACCCTGCTGCGCAAGTCGCTCACGATGCTGGTCTGCCTCGCCGTGATCGCCTTCGCGGCCGGCTACGCGCTGGCCGGCCGGGTGCTGCGCCCGCTCGGCCGGATCACCCGCACCGCCCGCGACGTCGCCTCCTCCGACCTGCACCGGCGGATCGAGCTGGACGGGCCGGACGACGAGCTCAAGGAACTCGCCGACACCTTCGACGACATGTTGGACCGGTTGGACCGGTCCTTCGACTCCCAGCGCCGCTTCGTCGCCAACGCCTCGCACGAACTGCGCACCCCGCTGGCGATCAACCGCACCCTGCTGGAGGTCCAGCTCTCCGACCCGGCCGCCTCGCCCGACCTCCAGCAGCTCGGCAAGACCCTGCTGGCCACCAACGAGCGCAGCGAACAGCTGGTGGAGGGCCTGCTGCTGCTCGCCCGCAGCGAGAACGAGCTGACCGACCGCCGCCCGGTGGAGCTCTCCGAGGTGGCCACCCGAGCCCTGGAGCAGACCAGGGCCGAGGCGGACCGGCGCGAGGTCGAGCTGCGCTCCAAGCTCGCTCCGGCCGTGGTCGCGGGCAACGGCGTGCTGCTGGAGCGACTGGCGCTCAACCTGCTGCAGAACGCCGTCCGGTACAACACCCCCGGCGGCTGGGTCGAGCTGGCCACCGCCGAGGTGCCCGGCGGCGGCGAGCTGGTGGTGTCCAACACCGGCCCGGTGGTGCCCGGCTACGAGCTGGAGCACATCTTCGAGCCGTTCCGCCGGGTCAAGGGCGCCGACCGCACCCGCAGCGACAAGGGGGTCGGGCTCGGCCTGTCCATCGTCCGCTCGGTGGTGCGCGCCCACGGTGGCACCATCGAGGCCACTGCGCGCGCCGGTGGCGGCCTCACCATGCGGGTCCGGATCCCCAACCCCTGACCCCGCCCGCCGGGCCCCTCCCGGGCCCGCCGCGCCCTCCCCGCCGCCGCGCTCCGTAAGCGACCGTTCACCGCCGCCCCCGTCAGGCCCGTCAAGACGACATAAGGCCTGGCGGGGGCGGCTTGTCATTTCCCGCCCGGGCAACTTACGGTGTCGTAACCTACGGAACCGTAAGTGCGTCGCAGACGTGCCCGCCCAACGCGCCCGTCCCGCGCGTGCCGTCCCCCAGGAGCAAGACCGTGACCATCGCCCCTGTGCAGAGCAGCGCCTCCCTCGGATCGACTGGCTGGACCGACGCCCGGCTGATCCTGGCCCTCGAAGAGGTCGTGGAGAAGGAGCTCAACCGCCACCTCGCCGTGGCCAAGGAGTGGATGCCGCACGAGTTCGTGCCGTGGAGCCAGGGCCGTGACTTCGACGGCGTGCTGGGCGGCGACGCCTGGGCCGTCGAGCAGTCCCAGGTGACGCCGCTCGGCCGGGTGTCGCTGGTGGTGAACCTGCTGACCGAGGACAACCTCCCCAGCTACCACCACGAGATCGCCAGCATGTTCGGCCGCGAGGGCGCCTGGGGCACCTGGGTGCACCGCTGGACCGCCGAGGAGGGCCGGCACGGGATAGCGATTCGCGACTTCCTGCTCGCCACCCGGGCCGTCGACCCGGTGGAGCTGGAGCGGGCCCGGATGAGCCACATGTCCGAGGGCTTCGAGTCCGACAACGCGCACAGCATGCTGCAGTCGGTCGCGTACGTGGCCTTCCAGGAGCTCGCCACCCGCATCTCGCACCGCAACACCGGCAAGCACGCCGGCGACCCGCTCTGCGACCAGCTGCTGGCGAAGATCGCCAACGACGAGAACCTCCACATGGTCTTCTACCGGAACCTGCTGAAGGCCGCCCTGGAGATCGCCCCCGACCAGGCCATGCGGGCCGTGGCCGACGTGGTCACCGACTTCCGGATGCCCGGCCACGGCATCCCCGGCTTCGAGCGGGCCGCCGCGCAGATCGCCCTCGGCGGGGTCTACAACCTGCGCATCCACCACGACGACGTGCTGCAGCCGGTGCTGCGCCACCTGCGCGTGATGGAGATCGGCGGTCTCGGCCCGGAGGGCCTGCTGGCGCAGAACGAGCTCGGCGTCTTCCTGGACGAGCTGGACGGCCAGGCGCGCAAGTTCGAGGAGCGCCAGGCCGCGATCCTGGCCCGTCGGGCCGCGCGCCGGAGCACCGACTAGGGTGTTCGACGGAGCAGCCGAAGTGGGTGGATTTTCCGTGGTTTGCCCTGGAAGATTCTGAACGTGACCAAGCTCACATCGTGTCGCTCCGTGACTTCACCCGACCTCGGAGAGTGATCACCCGAACTGGGGTGCCGATCGCAGTCCGTGACCGGATTTCGGGTCCGCACCCGGCCGGATGATTGGCCGGCACCCCAGGTGGGCAAGGGAACGGACGAGCATCAGTGCGACCCGTGCTCACTGTGAGTGGCCGCTGAGCGGATGCTGGAGGAGGCTGGCGATGGCCCAGCGTGAGGCCTCCCGCAGCCTGGTGGATCACCCCAACGGACCCCTGGCTGAGTGTCGATTGAGTAACAGGGCTTGAAGTAAGGCAAAATCTCCGCCTCGGGTCGGGCACAAGACCGACCCCCCATGCGTTACGTGCGCTGGAGATACCGCACACACCGCACAAACCCGGAGGGGGAGAGCGAACAATGGCAACGGACTACGACACCCCACGCAAGACCGACGACGAGCTCAACGAAGACAGCATCGAGGAACTCAAGGCTCGGCGGAACGACAAGGGCGGCGGCTCTGTCGACGTCGACGAGTTCGATGCGGCCGAGGGCATGGAGCTCCCGGGCGCGGACCTCTCGAACGAGGAGCTCGCGGTCCGGGTGCTGCCGAAGCAGGCCGACGAGTTCACCTGCATGAGCTGCTTCCTGGTGCACCACCGCAGTCAGCTGTACAGCGAGAAGAACGGCAACCCGATCTGCCGGGACTGCGGCGCCTGAGCACCGCGGCGGACAGGGCCCGGCACCCGCGGCTTCCGCGGGGCCGGCACAGCGCCCCTTCCGGCCCCGGGCAGCGGGGCCGGACGGCAGGTCCGGTCGCCGTCCTGACGGACGGCACCGGGAGGACGGGGTCGGCCATGAGCACGTCGGCCGGCACAAAGTCGTAGGGACGGTCCCGCATCAGCGGAACCGTCCCTCTCCGTTTTTTCGGGCCTGTGCGCGTTCCGGGGCTGCCCCAGGCGTGCGCGGGTCCCTCCGCCAGGTGCTGTCCCGGCAGGGTCGGCCGGACAGGCCCTAGGTGCGGGCGCCGCGACGGGCCTCCTCCAGCGCCTCCGCCAGCTTCATCGGCGAGCGGGTCGACAGGTAGAGGTAGGGCGTCGGGTCGGACGGGTCGGTCACCTCGATCCGCAGCGCCGTCGGGACGTAGCTGCGCAGCAGCATGAAGGCGCGCGGGTTGGCCTTCGGCCCGCGCCAGGCCACCGCCTCGGCGGGGCTCAGCGGGTGCGCGGTGCCCAGGGCGTCCACCGGGATCCGGGCCGGCCCGGCCACCAGCGAGCCCTGCACCACGCGGATCCGGACCGAGCCGTAGCTGCTGATCGCGACCGCGCCGGCGGCGATGCCGACCACCAGCCCGACCAGCGCGGCCAGACCACTGACCCGCAGCAGGATCAGGGCGAGCGTGAGCCCGGTCGCGACCGGGAGCAGCCACCAGGAGCGCGGCACCGTGAGGCGTTCGTCGTACATGCCCCCATTGTGGGCGCCCTGACGCCGGTAGCGGGACGCCACCCCCACCGGCCGCGCGCCTACCCCTGGGTAGGCTGGGGCCCCGTGACCGGTTCGACCACCCCCACCGCCCCCGCCGACCGGCCGGCGCCCGCGCTGCCGCCGTCCCCGACCACCCCGCCGCCGGACGCCGTACTGCCGCCGCGCGCCCCCGAGGCGCCCGCCCCCGGCACCCGGCTCGGCTCCCACTACGAGCACTGCTTCGGCTGCGGACCGCAACACCCCGGCGGGCTGCGGATCGACGCGGTCGCCGGCGAGGGACTCGACGTCACCGCCGAGTTCGCCGTCCGGGACGTCCACCAGGGCGGTCCGGGCCTGGCCCACGGCGGAGTGCTGACCACCGCCATGGACGAGACCCTCGGCACGCTCAACTGGCTGCTGCACGCCCCCGCCGTCACCGGCCGGCTGGAGACCGACTTCCTCTGCCCCGTCCCGGTCGACTCGGTGCTGCACCTGCGCGCCTGGGTCACCGGCGTCCACGGCCGCAAGATCTACAGCGCCGCCGAGGCGCGCATCGGCGGCCCCGACGGACCGGTCGCGGTGCGTGCGCAGGCGCTCTTCATCCAGGTGAAGCTGGAACACTTCACCACGCACGGTCGTCCCGAGGACATCGAGAAGGTCCTCGACGACCCGGATCTGATGAAGCGCGCACGAGCCTTTGAGGTGAACCCTTGAGCAACACCCCCCGCCCGCCGCTGGACGTCCTGATCAGGCGCACCGACCCCGAGTTGCCGCTGCCCGCCTACGCGCAGCCCGGCGACGCGGGAGCCGATCTGCGCACCACCGTGGACGCCGAGCTGGCCCCCGGTGAGCGGGCCGTCCTGCCCACCGGCATCGCGATCGCCCTCCCGGACGGCTACGCGGCCTTCGTCCACCCCCGGTCCGGGCTGGCAGCTCGTTGCGGAGTTGCTCTCGTGAACGCCCCGGGGACGGTCGATGCCGGGTACCGTGGAGAGATCAAGGTGATCGTCGTCAATCTGGACCCGCGCGAGGGGGTCAGCTTCCGCCGAGGGGACCGGATCGCCCAGCTGGTGATCCAGCAGGTCGAGAAGGCCCGCTTCCACGAGGTGGCCGAGCTGCCTGGGTCGGCACGTGCCGAGGGCGGGTTCGGGTCGACCGGCGGCCACGCCGCGGTCTAGCATTCCCGCGGCCTCGCAGGAAGCCGAGCAGGTATTCGCATCGGTCTTGGACCGGGAAGGACAGTGACCGTGTTCCGTCGTCGCCAGAAGAGCGAGGACGCTGTCGAGCAGCTCGCCGACGACGCCATCAGCGCCGACGAGACGGCCGATGACGTCGAAGGTTCCGCCGAGAGCGAGAACGTGACCGAGCTGGACCCGTCCGACAAGGTCGGCCTGCCGCCGGCCCCGCGGCCGGACGGTCCGTGGGACCACTCCGAGCTGGAGAACCCCGAGGAGGGGCGAGTGGACCTCGGGGGTCTGCTGGTCCCCGGCGTCGAGGGCATGGAGCTGCGGGTGGAGGTCGCCGGTGACGCGATCGTCGCCGCGACCCTCGTCCTCGGCAACAGCGCCATCCAGCTGCAGGCCTTCGCCGCTCCCAAGTCGGAGGGCATCTGGGGGGAGGTCCGGGAGGAGATCGCCAACGGCATCACCGCGCAGGGCGGCCTCATCGAGGAGGAGGAGGGCCCGCTCGGCTGGCACCTCCGCGCGCAGGTCCCGGTGCAGCTGCCGGACGGCACCCAGGGCGTACAGCTGGTGCGCTTCGTCGGTTGCGACGGCCCGCGCTGGTTCCTGCGGGGTGTGATCTCGGGCCAGGCCGCCGTGCAGCCGGAAATGGCCGGGATCCTGGAACAGGTCTTCCAGCAGACGGTCGTCGTCCGGGGCGAGAGCCCGATGGCGCCCCGCGACCCGATCGTGCTGAAGCTCCCCGAGGACGCCCAGATGGTCGCCGACGGCGGCGGTACGGCTGCGGCGGCCGGCGAGGGCGACAACCGTTTCGGCAGCGCGGCCCTCGACCCGTTCGCCCGCGGTCCGGAGATCACCGAGGTCCGCTGACCTGGTCCGCGTCGCACTGATCGCCCCTGCCCGGGACCCCGGGCGGGGGCGATTTGCATGTGGCGGTCCTGTCCCCGTACAGTTCCGGAGTCGCCGCGAGAGAGCGGGGGCAAGCGGAAAGCGAATTCCGATGAATGAAACTCCGGAAAACGGAGCGGAAAACATCTGATAAGCTTGAAACACGAAAGAACGAAGCGCCCGGAGGGCCCGCTGGAAGGCGGTCCGAAGGAAGTGTCCGTTCC